>JANWVD010000137.1 GCA_025057715.1 Aquificaceae bacterium
ATTTAGCTTGGGAATGTCAGAGACTAAAGACTGCTCTAACCCGCTTAAGAATAATCAGTTTTGTAAGATAGCTTGGTCATTGTGCAAAAGCGTAGCTCTAAGGCGCTTAAACGCTCTGTCAGAGTGTATAAAGCAAAGCAAATCCCACGAAGAAGCCAGCGCTTGCTTTGATAGACCTCTTTTCATAGATTTACTACCCCTAACGCCGCCAAAGTAGGACGGCTTCGCCCTTGATTTCCCCCATCGACTCAAGCCTTTCCCTCACTTGACGCGCGCTTCCTCTTATAAATTCCTCGTGGATTTTCGTGAGCTCTCTTGCAACGCAAACCTCAAGCTCATCGCCGAAAACCGACTGAAGCGCCTGAACGCTCTTTAGAAGCCTTGACGGGGCTTCAAAGGCGATAAAGGTGACATCCCTAAGAGCTTCAAGGTCTTTGAAATACTTCTCAAGGGACTTTCTTGGCAAAAACCCAAGAAACATAAACCTATCGGTTGGCAAACCAGAGCCGACTAGAGCCGCCATAACAGAGCTTGGACCAGGGATTACCTCAACAGGGATGTTTCTATCTATACAAGAGCGAATTAGTCTATAGCCTGGGTCGCTAACCGACGGAGTTCCGGCGTCGCTCACTAAGGCAACTGCCTCGTGCTCAAGGAGTTTTAAGATTTTCGGGACTTGCACGCTCTCCTTTGGTTGATAGTAAGAGAGGAGCTTTTTTTCTTCAATCCCAAAGTGATTAAGCAGTATGGCGGTGCGCCTTGTATCCTCGCAGGCGATAAACTCGACGCTTTTTAAGACCTCAACTGCTCTAAAGGTGATATCAGATAGATTCCCTATGGGCGTTGAGACAACGTAAAGCTTTGTCATCTTTTCACCAACTTAGAAGCAATTAGTTTAGATATCAAGATTTTTAACCTCCTTTGCATAGCGCTCAATGAAGGCTCTTCTTTGCTCTACTTGCTCCCCCATTAGCATGGTGATGATTCTATCTGCTTCAATCGCATCTTCGATGCTAACTTGGACGAGGTTTCTGTTTTTAGGGTCCATAGTAGTTTCCCAAAGCTGCTCTGGGTTCATCTCACCAAGACCCTTATAGCGCTGGAGTTCAATTCCTTCGCGCGCTATTTCAAAAGCAACTCTGTGAAGCTCCTCGAAGTGTTCTATGGTAGAACTCTTTCCGCCTTTTTCTATAATTATCGGCGTTAGCTTTTTGAAGCTGCTGAGTTCTCTGACTTGATGAGACGATAGCAAATCTGGATTTATTTTAATCGAAGTCCCGACTTGCTTATTTTTTAGCTCTATTGAAAATTCTTCTTTATCGTCTTGTTTTAAATTTAAAGCAAATCCCTGTAATTTTCCAGACAAAACCTCAAAACACCTTAGAGCTCTATCGTAAGACCTTAAATCCTCTTCCTTGATGTTTAATTCGATTAGCGTTTGTATGACCTCTTTTAAACCCAACCTTTCGAATGTAGCTAAGCTTTCACTGAGTTCTTGGGATTTTTTGATAAGCTCTGTAAGCGCCTGACCGTTATAGGTTTTGGAATTAGAATCTCTTACGGTAATATTTTGCAAAATTATTGTCATTAATTCCTGTTCTAACTCGCGCTCATCTTTTAGGTATTTTTGGGTTTTACCGCGCTTTATTCTATAAAGCGGTGGCTGGGCAATGTATAAATGCCCACCTTCAACGAGTTTATACATATACCTATAGAAGAAAGCAAGCAACAAGGTCCTTATGTGAGAGCCGTCTATGTCCGCATCTGTCATTAATATCACCTTGTGGTAGCGAAGTTTGGATAAGTCAATATCATCCCCAATTCCACATCCGAGCGAGCTAACTAATGCCCTGATTTCCTCGTTTGAGAAGACCTTATCGAGCCTTGCTTTTTCGACATTTAGGATTTTGCCACGAAGTGGCAATATTGCCTGTATGCTTCTGTCTCGCCCTTGTTTTGCAGAGCCGCCTGCTGATTCGCCTTCGACTATAAACACCTCGCACTTCAATGGGTCTTTTTCAGAGCAATCTGCGAGCTTACCGGGTAAGGACATATCATCGGAAGAGCGTTTTTTAATGAGTTCTTTTGCCTTCTTTGCTGCCTCGCGCGCAAGCGCGGATTGGACTGCTTTTTCTATGATTAGTCTGAGAATTTCTCTCTTTTTCTCAAAGAGTTCAATTAGAGCATCGTAGGTTATAGATTCTACGATTGTTTTTACGTTTTGGTTGCCGAGCTTTGTCTTTGTTTGACCTTCAAACTGGGGATTTGGCACCTTGCAAGAAAGGGCAAGCACGAGACCCTCTCTTAAATCCTCGCTTGTAAAGGTCTCTTTTAGCTCCTTTTGGAGCTTTACGCCCGAG
>JANWVD010000138.1 GCA_025057715.1 Aquificaceae bacterium
AATGTTTTGGATAGAGAAGCGAATGTAGTCAAAGAGACCTGATTGAGTGATTTTAAAGGCGTTTATGGCAGGTAGCTTTGGATTAACAATTGCCTTTACGTCAATTTCCCACTTAACGCCAAGACCCTTACAGGTTTTGCAAGCCCCGATGGGCGAGTTAAACGAAAAAAGCCTCGAGGAGAGCTCAGGAATCGTAAACCCGTGCTCGGGACACATGAGCTTTTCACTAAAGAGCTCCTCTGAGGAATTGTCAACGTTTTGAATAAGCACGAGTCCGCCTGAAATCTCAAGGGCTTTCTCTATGCTATTTAGAGCACGAGGGCGCTCAAAGTCCTCTAAGGTAAACCTATCAAGGACGAGTTCTATGTTGTGCTTTTTGTTTTTCTCAAGGGGCGGTACTTCCGCTATTCGCATGTATTGTCCATTGACGCGCACCCTGGAAAAGCCTCTTTTGTCTAAGTCTTTTAAGAGTTCTTTGAATTCGCCTTTCTTTTCGCGCACAAGCGGCGCAAGGATGCTTATGCGCATCCCTGCGGATTCTTGCCAAACCTTTTCTAAAATCTCGTGGGCGGGAAGGCCGTCTAAAGGTCTTGAGCAAGTTGGGCAATGGGGCTTTCCAATCGTTGCAAAAAGAACCCTCAGATAGTCAAAAATCTCGGTGATAGTGCCAACAGTGGAGCGGGGGTTTTTGGATGTAGTATTTTGGTCTATTGCAATGGCAGGTGATAGACCTTCAATTGAGTCAACATCTGGCTTTTCAAGAACGCCGAGGAACTGCCTTGCGTAAGCTGAAAGAGATTCAACGTATCTTCTATGACCCTCGGCGTATATGGTATCAAAAGCAAGCGAAGATTTGCCAGAGCCAGATGGACCGGTGATTATAGTGAGGCTGTTTTTGGGTATTTTTACGGTGACGTTTTTTAGGTTATGTTGGCGAGCACCTTTAACGATAATTGCGTCAGTGTATAGAGCGCTAAGCTTGTTAATTTCTAAAGCCATAGACAATTTAATCATAGGCTACTTTTGGTCCATCTGGGGAGTTTTAAAGCTTAATTATCGTGCCAGATTTCATGCTATATGATATAACCATGCAATTCCTAACCAGCAACGAAATATACGAAAATGTAAAGGAGGCTGTTAAAAAAGCAAGCGAAAACCTAAAGTTAGCCTCCGCATGGATAAGGGGCAGGTATTTTGAAGAGCTCCTTGAAATAGTAAAACATAAGAACTTAGAGCTTGAGGTAATAATTAGGGCAAGCGAGGCGAGAGACTTTGAAATAACTGACGAAATGGTCTTTAAGAAAATAAAAGAAGTAGGGGGCAAGGTATATCTTTGCAATAGATTGCACGCAAAGTTTTTAATCGTTGACGATAAAGAGGTTATATTAGGCTCGGCAAACTATACAGAAAGCGGGCTTTCTGATATATCTGTTGGAAACATAGAAGCAGGAGCTTACTATAGCGACGATGAAACCCAAGTAAAAAGGGCTGTTGAATACTTTAAGAGCATAAAAGAATACTCCTATTTGCTAAGCGAGGACTTAATAGGTTTTGCTTTAAATCCCGTCCGCCCGAGGTCTTTTGAGTTTGTTTTAGTTGGGCAAGCAGACTTAAATTCCTATGTAGAAGTAAAAACACAAGAGGGCTTGATAATTGGTAGAGTGGATAGCGTATTTTCCTATAACACAGGCTTCTTTGCCAATCCGTTTACCTCAAGAGACTCGGATGTGCTTGCCCCGATAGAAGATTTCAAAAAGATTTTCTCAAAAGGAGAAGACCAAGATTGGAAGAAGTTCGCAGTTTACTCCTATCTTAACTCAAAAAGTAGCTACGTGAAAATAGCAACGGCAGAAGTCATTGGGGTGCTTAAAGGCTCTAAACTTGAAATGCCTAAAAAGCCTTTTGAAGTAGGAGCGCCGGTTTACAAAGCGTCAAGAGAATCCCTGCAAGAAGCCCTGAAGAAGAACACCTCCGGCTATGAAATGAGCATACCAGTGTTGATTGGAAAGTTAAAAGACACTGATGTTGCGGTTTATCTTGACGCGCAAGAAATTCTCAAGAAACACTTCCTAATAGTTGGTACAACCGGCTCTGGTAAAAGCTATTTTGTAAAGAAAAAGCTCATACCAGGGCTCCTAAAAAGCGTAAACGACCTACAAATAGTCATATTTGACCCTCATGGGGAATATTACGACGAAATAGGAAATAAGTCTGAAAGCATAGAGCTGGTAAAGTTTGAAGACATACTCTTTCCAACATACCCGGAAGAGCTATCAGAGCTAATTGAGGAATCTGGGTTTGCTAACTTAGTGAAAGGTAATTCAAATATTGTAAAAGACAATAATTCTATGTTTGCT
>JANWVD010000139.1 GCA_025057715.1 Aquificaceae bacterium
GGCCCCCCTCAACCCCCCATTTGGGGATATAGTTTAAAAAAATGAAGCTGTTAGTAATAGGGAACGGTCCTTGCGCAGTTAGCGCGATTGAAGAGTTTAGAAAAATAGACAAAGAATCCGAGATTGTAGTTTTAACCGACGAAGAATACCCGGCCTATGCACCAAATTGCATGGAAAATGTCATAAGGGGCGATATATCAAACGAAGCTCTCTTTTTCAAAGGCGGGATGGAATTTTACAAAAAAAATAGGGTTGAAGTCCTATTTAAATCCCCAGCACTTAGCGTTGATGCAGTAAATAAAACCGTTTTGCTCCCAAAGGGTGTTAAAGAGAGCTTTGATAAGTGTCTTTTGTGCGCAGGTGCAAAGGCTTTTATTCCACCAATACCCGGAATAGACCTCATGGGTGTTAGCACGGCAAAAACCCTAAGCGATGCTTTAAAGATTAAAAGCTGGATAGATTCCAAAAGGGTCAAAAGAGCTCTTATCATAGGCGCAGGTCCAATTGGCATAGAGGATGCTCAGACGCTAAACGAGATGGGCATAAAAGTAAGCGTCGTTGAGTTTTTTGATAGGGTCTTGCCAAGGATGCTCGATGGGCATATGGCAAGATACTTCATTGAGCCTCTAATCAAAGAGGGGATTGAGTTTTATCTCAACCATCAAGTTGTCGCAATTCACGGCGAAGATGGCTGGGTAGAATGGGTCGAGATTAAACAAAACGGTCAAAACTCTTCAAAGTTTATCCAAGCAGATTTGGTTATTATCTCAACAGGCGTAAGACCGAGAGTAGAACTCGTAGCAGACACTGACATAAAGCTGCATATAAGCGAAACAACTGGCAAGGTAGTTGGCGGAATTTTGGTCAATCAATACCAACAAACCTCTAACCCGGATATTTACGCAGCAGGGGACATAGCCTCAGGCATGGATAGATGGGGCAACCTAAGATGGGTTGCGCTCTTCCCAAGCGCTATTCAATCAGGCGCAATAGCCGGTCAAAACCTTGCAGGCAAAAAGGTTGAAAATTTAGGGCTTGTTGACTATAATGCAGTAAAAACAAGAACTGTCACGGCAGCAAGCGCTGGAACATTTGAAGACGCAGAAGAGTCACTGCTTTTTGAAATCTCAGGAAGGCTTATAAAGCTCTTCTTAAAGCAAGGTCTCCTTTGCGGATATCAGGTGGTTTCAAAGCCTCGCTCTTACTACTTAAATGAAAAAAACCCTTTCCTAAGGGGTCAAAGGAAGCTCGATGGCATGGGACTTGAAGAGAGCGGCGTTTTATTCCACCATATCAGAGAGCGCAAGTTCACAGAGAGGTTAATAAAGGCGATAAAATCAGGAAATCTCAGGGCTCTTGCTAATCCCCTTTACGAAGCCCCGCTCTTTTGATGCAGAGCTCTTCGCAAAGCCTTAGGGCGCTCAGCGATGATTCAATCTTGGGTCTTGACTTCCAGGCAATGTCTGTTGCAACCCCGTGGTCTGGCGAGGTCCTTACAAATTTAAGCCCTAAGGTTAGATTTACCCCAGAATCAAAATTCTTTAGCTTAAATGGAATTAGGCATTGGTCGTGATAGGTGCAAAAATAGAGCTTATAGGGCTTTAAAAAAGCGCTATCTGGCGAAAGAGGACCATCTAACTTAAATCCAAGAGATTTAAGCTCCTCAATCGCTGGGATAATAATTTGCCTCTCTTCTACGTCAAAATCCTCGCCAGAGTGGGGATTTAAACCAAGAATTGCACTTTCTATGTTCTCTCCAAAGAGCTCCGTAAAGCTTCTTAAAACAAACGAGACTTTTCTCACTATAAGTTCTTTGCTTAAAAGCTTTGGAACATCCCTAATTGGGACATGGGTCGTAAGTAAAGCGACGCTAAAGCTTTTAGAATATAAAACCATAGCATACTCTTGCGAGCCACAAAGGTTAGCAAGATACTCGGTTTGACCGCTAAATTCAAAGCCAACGAGCTTTGAAAGCTTTTTGTTTATCGGCATTGTCAAAATTCCGTCTAGGTTTCCCCTTAGGGCTTCTGCGCCTGCTCTTGCTAAGCTTGCAATCGCAAGCTTTGCGCTCTTTAAAGAAGGCTCGAAAGAGCTCTCTAAGTTAAGGTCAAGGAAGTAAACCCCTGGCGGGTAGCTACCTATGGAGCTTACCTTCTTTGGTCTTAGCTTGACATCTGAAACCTCAAGCGCTCTTTGAAATACCTCCCAAGAGCCAAAGATAAAGTAAGTAAAATCATCCCTTAGATGCTCAAGCAAAAGCGCACAAAGTTGCGGACCTATGCCAGAAGGGTCTCCCATCGTAATTCCT
>JANWVD010000013.1 GCA_025057715.1 Aquificaceae bacterium
CTGTTCTTAAGTTTTATTATGAGCGTTTTTTTGCTTAGCTTCGTGATTTTTGCGTGGGTGCAAAGAGGACTTATAATACTTCACAGTGATAATAGTTAGTCTATCGGCGCTTTTTGCGCTTAATGCCGTTCTTTTGGGCGCTTTTGTCTTTATGCCTAATATGAGGTCTTTTTCTGCGCCGTTACTTGAGAAAAAGACGTTAGATTTATCTTCGGCCAATCAGCGTTTTATACAGGTCTTTAAAAAGGAAGAAAAGCCTGAGGAGCGATTGCCTGTTGTAAAGCTCTTAGCCATCGCAAGCGGCGCTAAGAGTATGGCTCTTGCTTTGGTTGATGGAAAGCCAACCATTTTAAAAGTTGGCAGCTCTGTCGGTCCTCTTTCTGTAGTCTCAGTAGAGAGAAACTCTATTGTCCTTTCTAAGGATGGTCAAGCTATGGTGGTGAGCTTGAGCTTAGATAAAGCCCAGCAAAGTGCGTCATTGCCTCAAGAGCCTGTCAGTGAGTCAAAGACCTTGCAAAGCAAAATCGCAAGGAGCGAGCTTGAGCGAATCACCTCAGACCCTGGATTGATGTTTAGGCAGATTAGGTTAGTGCCATTTGTGCAAGATGGTAGGACGCGCGGATTTCTATTTGAGTGGATTGAACCGGGTAGCTTATTTGATAGGGCAGGGCTATTGCAGGGGGATGTTCTTCTTGCTATAAACGGTCAGGAGATAAAAAGCGGTGAAGATGCGTTTAGAATACTTCAGGTGCTAAGAAACGAGCAGGCGCTTCGCATCTCGCTTATGCGTTCACAACAACAGATTGAAATTCAGCTGAGGGTGGAATGATGATTCGCGTTCTGATGTTTATTCTCTTAATTTTTTTGCCGTCTTTTGGCACGCAAAACCTTCAGGATATTCAAAATCAAGCCCAAGAGCAGAGAAAAACCGGCAAGGTTTATCTAAACTTTCAAGACGCTGACATAAACCTGATTGTTAAGTTTATGTCGGAACTGACGGGTAAAAACATAGTGCTTGACCCTTCTGTTAAGGGAACCTTAACAATTAGCTCCGCAAAGCCATTGACAATACCACAAGCCTGGGAGCTATTTGTATTGTCGCTTTCTCTTCAGGGTTATGGCGTTGTTGAGGATAAAAACATCGTAAGGATTGTCCCAATGGCACAGGCGGTTCCGCTTGCTCAAACGAAAAGACCTACTAACTTAGGCGAGGTTATTATATTTCTTTACACGGCGGAGAATACCCAAGCTTCGCAGCTACAACAGGCAATACAACCACTTTTATCACCATTCGCTAGATTAAGCGTTCATACTCAGTCTAATACCCTGATTATCGTTGATATTGCAAAGAATGTTCAAAAAATAAGGGACATTCTAAAGGCGCTTGATGCACCTCAGAGAGCTCTAAGCGTAAAGGTTCATAACCTAAAGAGGGCAAGGGCTGAGACTCTCTTTCAAAGCTTACAAACGCTTCTTGGCACACTTCAGCAGCAGATAGGAAGCCCGGTGGTAGGGACATTTAACAAAGATTCAAACTCTATCGTCATAATAGCACGCGAGGATATTCATCCTCTTATTGAAGAGGTCATAAAAACGCTTGACCAAAGCACAATAGGGGTGGATGAGCGCTCTTTTTATGTCATCCCGCTAAAATTCATATCCGCAGAGGAGCTTAGCAAAAGCCTTCAAACGCTATTTGGTGGTATTACCCAGCAGCAACAACCTGTGCCGCCAAGCCCTCGTCAAGATGTTCAACCTCGGGAAACTCCCCTTGGCATTACAAAACAGCAGCAGCAACCACAACCGCTTCAGCCCATCGCGGTAATCCAAACCCAAGAAGGGCTAAGAATCGGCTTTGACAGAGGAACTAACTCGGTGATAGCCTATGCAACCCAGAGAGAGATAAGCGGTCTAAAGGCGCTTATAGACACCCTTGATGTTAGGAGAAAGCAAGTCCTAATAGCAGCGAGCATAGTAGAACTCTCTACCTCAAGGGCGCTTGATGTAGGTATTCGTTGGCAAGCCCTTGGTACAAAGGGCGGAGGTGGCTTTGGCGTTGGCTCTGCTCAAGACCTATATAGCGCATTGCTATCTGGAAACTTTGTCCTCGGGTTTGTTAACAACGTAGGGCGAAGCATAACCATAGGTGGCACAAGCCTATTCTTCCCGGACCTTGCGCTTTTACTATCCCTTATTGAAAAAGGCTCTGGATTTAATTTGATATCAAACCCGAAGGTTTTGACGCTTGATAACCAAGAGGCAAATATCAAGGTTGGGCAGGTCGTTCCATTCGCCTCGGGTGTTAAATTCGATGTAAATGGTCAGCCTGTCGTAACCTACGATTATAAAGAGGTCGGACTAAACCTCGGGGTTACCCCAACAGTCTCTGGCGATAATCTGAGGTTGATGATAAGACTTCAAGTCCAAGAGATTGTGGACTTTATAAGACCTCAGATAGGACAGCTAAGCTACGCAGTGCCCGTGACTTCAAATAGACAGGTTAATTCCGATGTTGTGGTAGAAAAGGGTCAGACGGTAATAATAGGTGGACTTGTCAGCACCCGCGCGCTATCCAGTCAAGAGGGTATCCCAGGGTTAAAAGATGTCCCGCTCCTTGGAAGGCTTTTTAGACGCGATACCCAAAACGAGGATAAGGTTTCTCTGTTTATATTTATAACCCCCTTCGTTATTGAAGGACCAGAGGAGCTATCTCGTATAACTCAAGAACATGAAAAAATGGCTAAAGAACTCCAAAAGCTTTTAAAAAGAGAAAGAAATGAGAAAAAGCCTTCCGAGCCTTAAGAGCATAGGGGCATTTTTTATTTACCTTGTGCTCTTTTTAATGATTTTCGCCTTCCTTACTTTTCCAAAGTTTCTCATCTTTGACAAAATCCTTCAAAAAAATGGACTTTATCTTACTGCAAGCTCTGTTAGGGAAAACCCGCTCTCTATTAGCATCAAAGACGCAACAATATACTCCCAGAGCTCTCCCTTGGTGAGATTTGATACCTTGAAGATTAGCCTCAGACTCTTAGGGATTTCTCTATCAGGCAAATGCGAGGGGGGCTCTCTTAACATCACTCTTGGGCTCTCTGGCATAAACTCTCTCAATGCGCGGGATTTTAAATGTCTTTATCAAAAAGGCGCCCTTCGGGCGCGTTTAGAGTTTCAAAAAGACGGTATTGTGGGGCAGATGTCGCTTGAGAAGTTTTCCGCAGGTGCTTATAAAGTGGATATACTCGAGATAGATTTTAAAAAGAGGGTCTTTAGTGCGCGTGCTAAGGTGATGGGAGTTGAGCTAAGAGGCGATGGACAGGCTGTTTTTAATGCAAAGGACCCGCTTCAATCCTCGCTTAATGGGCAGTTAATTGGTCCTGGATTTAGATTAGTTATTAGCGGACCTTTGAGGTCTTTGAATATTTCTCAGTGATAAGTGTCATTGATTGGTAAAGCTCGCTGGTAATAGATTATTAGCGTAAGGAGGTAAATAGGCATGTTTGAATATAGCGAGAAGGTCCTCGACCACTTTTTAAATCCGAGGAACGTTGGCGTTCTTGAGGACGCTAATGCCATAGGGCAATGCGGTAATCCAGCCTGTGGGGATGCTATGATGTTTACCTTAAAGGTAAATCCCCAAGGGGATATCATAGAAGACCTAAGGTTTAAGACCTTTGGTTGTGGCTCTGCTATAGCTGTTTCTTCTCAGCTTACCGAGATGGTAAAAGGCAAGGACATAAACTATGCCCTAAATTTAACTTACAAGGAGATATTTGACCAGCTTGGTGGATTGCCGCCCCAGAAGATTCATTGCACAAACCTCGGGCTTGAGACTCTCCATGTTGCGATAAGGGATTATCTTATTAAACAAGGTAGGGTTGATGAGGCTGAGAGGATTCCAGATTGCTACGAAGAGCAAGAGAGCAAAGAAGGTCAGTTTGAGTTCCTATCTTTGTAAAATGCGAGAGATTAAGGCGGATGTAGTGCATGATGTGACAGGCACCTTTTGCCCGGTGCCTGTTGCTGAAACCTCCAGGGTTATTAAGGGTATGTCCCAAGGTCAAGTCCTTGAGCTAATAGCGGATGACCCGGGTGTTATTGAGGATATTCCATCTTGGTGCAAATCCACGGGCAATGAGTTTTTGGGTATGTATCAAGAAGATGAGCAATTTCACCTCTTTGTGAGGAAGGTTAAATGAAAGAGCGCTCCTTTCATGAAAAACCTCTAAGCGAACTCTTAAGAGATTGCCCGCAAGCGCGGGCAGTTCTTGATAAATACGGGCTTAAGAAGCTCGAAGAAGATGATATTCTTGATGTAGTTCTTGATAAGATTAACTTAAAAGGGTTTTGCAGGCTGATGGATATGGAGGAGGAAGTGCAAGCAAGCGTTTGGCAAGAAATCCATCGGCTTTGCAAGTAAGGAGGTTTTCATGGAGCGCTCTGAAGTTTTTGAAGTGGAAAGAATACTTGAAAAGATAAGACCTGCTTTAAGAGAGCATCACGGGGACTTAAAAGTGGTCCGCGTTGAAGACGGTGATGTTTATCTATCCTTTGAAGGTGGGTGCGTAGATTGCCCGGTAGTTGATGAGAGTCTAAAGGATATGCTCGATGTTGTGATTAAGGGTAATCTTGACTGGGTTAAGTCTGTAAAGGTTGTTCAAAGTAAATATCAGATAATATGACCATTAGAGGAGATACGCTCCTCTACGGCGTTGTTGGAAATCCAATAAAGCATTCCCTTTCCCCAGTTTTTCAAAATCGGTTTTTTAAAACCTTTGGAATCAATGCTATCTATGTGCCTCTGGAGGTTGATAAATCCCAAGCAACTAAATTTTTAAAAAATGCAGGATACTTTGGTTTTAGGGGGCTTAATGTCACCTTGCCTTACAAAGAGATTGCCCTGAAGGTAGCAAAGCATGTAGATAAGCATGCCAAAGAGATAGGGGCTGCTAACACCTTGAGGTTTGAAAATGGTGAAGTTTATGCTTATAACACCGACTGGATTGGGGTTTTAAAATCGCTTGATGGCTTTTGTAATCCCAAGAGCGTGTTGGTTTTGGGCGCGGGCGGTGCTGCAAAGGCGGGTATTTATGCGCTTTTGAATATTGGCGCTGAGGTATTTGTTTGGAATAGAACAGCTTCAAAAGCAAAAACTTTATGCTCTAAGATGGGCTGCAAGGCTGTAAGGTCAGTAGAGGAATTTATCAAAAGCGTTGACTTATTAGTCAATGCAACATCTGCAAACTTGGATGCTGAGCTTTTTAACTACGACCTTTTAAGCGAAAAGGTTTCTATTTTTGATATGTCCTATCGTCAAACGAAACTTTTAAAGTTTGCTAAAGAGCGAGGATGCAATGTAAAAGACGGTCTTGATATGTTAATCTATCAAGGTATAGAGAGTTTTAAAATTTGGACAAATTTAGAAGCAAGATACCAAGATGCGCTTAGTGCTATAAATGAAAGCGGTTATTGATACCAGTATTTTTACAAACCCTGATATTTACGGCGTTTTTGGTGATAGTCCAAGGCGGGCAACGGAAGTTTTTCTTGAGCTTGCGCAAAATGCGCAGGTTGAGTTCTTTATGCCAAGTAGCGTTTATTCAGAATTTCTAAAGGTGACTGACATAGAGCCATTAAAAGAGAGGTTTGAGATAGTTATTAGAATACGTTCACCCTTTAGATACAAAATACAGCTTCCGGCTCAGCTATTGTATGAATTTATAGAAGAGATGCGCGCGCGTGTAAATAGAGGCTTAAGGATTGCAGAAGAGCATCTAAAAGAGGCCTCTAAATCACCAGAGGAGAGTGCCAAGCTCGTTAATAAGCTTCGTGAAAAATACCGCGAGGCTTTGCGTGCTGGGATTATTGATAGTAAAGAGGACCTTGATGTTATTTTGCTTGCTTTTGAGCTTGACGCGCTTTTGCTTAGCGCTGACGAGGGGCTTAGAAAGTTTGCGGATAAGCTTGGCATTAGGCTAATAGACCCCGCCGGCATTCAAAATCTTTTACATAGCTCATTAAAAGTCGATAAAATTCAAGGATGAGCGTTCTTGTATTTTTTAGCATGACGCCTTTGGGAAAGGGCGAAAGCGTTAGTGAGTTTGTTGCAAGGGTTGTTGATATAGTTGATAAATCGGGCTTTGAATATGTTTTAACGCCCATGGGGACAATCTTTGAAGCCCCGGATATTGATAGCGCAATGAAGCTTCTTTCGGACGGTCTTAAGGCACTTGAGCAAGATTGTAATAGGGTTTCTATAACTGCTAAAATAGACTATAGAAACTCCCCTATGGGTAGGCTTAAATCAAAAGTGAGCTCAGTCAAAGAGCACTTAGGAAGGGATATTAAATCAACATGAGACCGCTTTTGCCACAAGAACTCGAGATGTTTAAAAAAGCATTAGGCATTGGTCCTCATAACTTTTGGCGCTGGTCTTCGCGCACCCGTAACTTTAAGCTTTTTACAGACGGCGTTAATATATGGGTAGATGGTTTTCAAGATAGCGTTGGAAAGCCGATGGCTGTGAGCGAAGCAACCTGGTGGAGTTGGGAATTTATAAAACAAAAACTTAAAGAGCAAGGGTCTTGATAGCGTTTGTTTTTCCAGGTCAGGGTTCTCAAGTTGTTGGCATGGCTTATGATTTTTACAAAGAGTTTCCGCAGTCTGCGGATGTCTTTCACAGTGCAGAGACTGCCCTTAGACAAAACATAGCCGAGATAATATTTCATGGCACTCAGGAAGAGCTTGATAAAACCCAGATTACACAGCCTGCCGTTCTTATTGCCAGCTTTGCAATTTATAAGGCTCTTGAGTCAATGGGCATTAAAGCCCCTAATTTCGTTGCAGGTCATTCGCTTGGGGAATATACAGCTCTTTTAGTAGCAGGTGCCATAGAGCTCTTTCAGGCAGTCAGACTTGCACACATTAGAGCAACGCTTATGCAAAATGCGGTGCCCGAAGGCGAAGGGAGCATGGTGGCGATTTTAAAGCTGGATATAGAGAGGGTAAAAAAAGCCTGCGAAGATGCATCAAGCTATGGGCTTGTGGAGGTTGCAAACTATAATTCCCCTGAGCAGTTTGTTATCTCAGGTCAAAGAAAGGCAGTAGAGGTTGCGAAAGAGAACGCAATAAAGATGGGGGCAAAAGCGATAGAGCTCAAAGTCTCTGTGCCGTCTCATTGCAGTTTGATGAAAGATGCGGCAAACGCCTTTAGGTTAAAACTTGCACAAACGCCTATTCAAAACTCGAGGATAAGAGTGGTCCAAAACTACACTGCTAAAGCACATACGATGGCTCATGAAATTCGCGAAAATTTATATAAGCAGCTTTTTTCCCCGGTTTTATGGCTTCAAAGCGTTGAGTTTATGGTATCTAATGGCGTTGACACTTTCGTAGAAATTGGTCCAAAGCCTGTGCTTTCAAAGCTTATTCAGCAAACTGTTAAAGATGTCAGGGTTTTTAGCGTCTGTAAAGTAGAGGATGCGAAGGCTTTAATAGATGCCCTCTAAGGAGCTTATAAGTTTAAGAATTTCCTCGCGATAAAGCCTATAGCCAGAGCGGTTGCAAATAAAAACAGCGCTTGATTCTAAAACCTTTTCAAAAACTACAAGACCATTTTCGCGAAGCGTTTGACCAGTTTGGACAAGGTCTAAGATAATATCAGAAAGACCCACTATTGGCGCAAGCTCAACAGAACCGCTTAGGTGGATTATCTCGCAGCTCCTTGCTCTTTTTGAGAAAAACTCAAATGTGATGTTTGGGTATTTGCTTGCAACGCGAAGGTGGGAGGCTCTTTCGTAAAAGCTTTGAGATTCTGGCTTTCCAGCTACGCAAAGGGTGCATATGCCAAATGGGAGCTTAAGAAGGTGATATACGTCTGCTTTTGATTCAATTATCGTATCAAGCCCGGCAATTCCAAGCTGAGCTGCGCCCTTTTCTACATATTTTGGCACATCAAAGGGTTTGACAAGCAAGACTTCAAAATTATTTAAGCGCTGGAGAAGCTTTCTATCGGAGGAAAAGTTTTTATCTAAAAATCCCAAGGATGCTAAGAGCTTTAAAGAATCATCAAGCAACCTGCCCTTTGGGAGGGCAAGCTTAAGCATTATATTCGCCAGAGAGTATCTTATTTATAAAACTCTTTGGCAAAAACGCATATTCGTGCATGTCTTTGGAATAGAGCTTTGTTTGGAAAGACTTCTCTCTAAGGGGCTTTCTTGGGTCTTGGCTTTTTGAGCCTATGGAAAAGCTCCACCAATAGCCTGCATAGCCAGGGACTGATGCGCAATATAGGTCAACTATTGGGAAAACTTCACGTAGGTCCTTTTGTATCCTTTGGACGATGTTTAGGTGATAGTGTAAGGACTCGCTTTGACCTGCATATATGCCATCCTCTTTTAGGGCTTTAAAAACGTATCTGAAAAATTCAGTGGTTGTTAGAATGTGAGCAAAGCCTACGGGGTCTGTGGAATCTACCAATATCACATCAAAAGCAGAGGATAGGTTTTGAACGAATTTAAATCCGTCTTCTGCAAAGACCTCTACGCGCGGGTCATTAAAAGAGCAAGCAAGGCTTGGCAGATACTCTTTGGAAACCTCTATAACCATGCGGTCTATGTCAACTAAGACCGCGCGCTTAACCTCTGGGTGCTTTAAAACTTCTCTGAGAGTTCCGCCATCACCGCCGCCAATTATCAAAACATCCTTTGGCTCTGGATGTGTAAACATGGGAATATGGGCTAAAAACTCGTGGTAGACAAACTCGTATCGCTCGTCACATTGGGCAACCCCGTCCAAGACAAGGATGCGACCAAAGTGAGGAGATTCTAAAATCACAATCTCCTGATACTCGCTTTTGCCGTGGTATAAAACCTTTTCGACAGGATAAGCGTGCCTTATTGGGGCAAACGGGTCTCTTTCAAGAAATACAATGTCCCTCACGGGGGTTATTATCAACCTTGGTGATAGTTATGTCAAGGTTTGAAAACAGCAAGGTAGACAATCGCGATAATCACAAAGATGAGCGGCAGGCTTATTAGCAATACGAATAAATCATACATTCGGTATGCTCTTTCTTTCTCTTGGGCTTTGGGGATATAAAAGTTTACAAACCAAAAATTGAGAGCCTCGAGAGGCAAAATTATAAAAAGCACCAATAGGAGCTTTATATTAAGCCAGTTTATGTCAAAGCGAAACTTCATAAGATGGAGCATCCAAAGACCCATGGAGATTGCAACAATTAAAGACAGAACCTCGAGATTAACCATCCAGCGATAGAAGGACCTAATCTCATCCTGAGGGTAGCTTGATGGTTTTATAAGAGTGTAAAGAAAATATAGCCCAATCGAAGAGGTTGAGCCAATCCACATAAAGAGCGCCAAGATATGGGAAAATTTCGCGATGTTATAGTCCATCTTTTTAAGCCTCCTATTTGCGCCCCTTTAAGGGGCGCGTTTTATATTTTCTTTTCATCAAGTAAGATGCAAAAGCGGGTGGTCCCAGGGTTTGATGAGTATTCAAGCTTTGCCCCTATGGTCTCGAGTCTCTTGATAAGGTTTGTAAGGCCTATGCCGGGATTTAGGCTTTCAAAGCCCTTGCCATTGTCTATTACGCATACTGTGGCGTTGCCGTTTTGCCTTTTTGCCAAGATTTCTACCTTCCCTGAGCGCATGTTAAGACCGTGCTTTAGGGCGTTTTCTACCAAAATCTGCAAGGAGAACTTAGGTAATTTTAGCTCAAGGAGCTCTGGCTGAGCGCTTACTATGAGTTCTATCTTTGAGTGAAACCTGAGCGATATTACTTGCCAATAGTCGTTTATTAAGCTTAGCTCTTCGCGAAGGGTTATGAATGGCTCAAGGTAGAGACCTTTTCTCAGGAGCCTTGAAAAGCTCATAAGAGCATCCTCTGCCTTGTTTGGGTCTGAGTGTATGAGCTCTGTGATTGCGTTTAAGGTGTTAAATAAAAAGTGCGGGCTGATTTGGTTTTCTAAGTTCCTAAGATGGGCTTCAAGTAAAAGCTTTTCGCTTTGCTCTTGTTGTCTTTGGGAAAGTATAAGTTTATAAATAAGATAGCCAAGCGATGCGGTAATTAGACCAAGAAAGATAGATAACTCTATTGCTTTTGTATAGCTTACATGCATTTGAGACATCTTTAGTGCTGTTTTTGTAAAGTATCCAAGGAGAGAGCCGGTAAATCCTGCAAGAAACGCGAAGATAAAGCTAAGCGGGGTGTGTAATTTTGTAGGTAAGCGTGGGAGTAAAAATGCGTTTATTAGCTCAGTGAGGATTAGAGATAGGAGGAATATGTAAATAGCCGTTAGCGCACCTATGCCCATAAGGGACATAAGATTTTCGTCAAATAAAGAGGCGCTAAAGCCCGCTATGGATAGACCAAGCACCAAAGCGAGCAAAAGTATGTAGAACCACTCTCTTGGTCTTACCCTTACCAAGGGGACTTACCCTCTATTTTGAGTAGTAGGTTCATAACGCCAATTGCGACCCCGGGCCAACCTTGACCGGGGAAGGTTGTATCCCCTATGATGTATAGACCTTTTATCGGCGTTATTGGGCTTGGATAACCAAAGGGGAAGTGCTTTTTATAAAGCGGTATGCCACCTACTGAGCCGCGATGTCTAAGGGTGTATTTTTGAAAGGTTTTGGGCGTTGCGCTAAATGTTGCGATTTTTCTCACATGTTTTAAGGAAGGTAGGTGCTCGTAGATTAAGTTTAGGCAATGCTCGGTTGTTTTTTGTTTTTTCTCAATGTATTCCTCTTTTGAGAGGTTTTCCCAAATGCTTAGGAAAGTATGCGTGGATATTGTTATGCTCCGAGTTGAGTTTTTGGACAAAATTGGGTCTTCGGGGTGTGATATTGAAACAAAAAGAGAGCGGCTTAAGGTATTTGGGATTGGCTCTTTTAGCAAAATTAGATGATGACCTTCAAGGTCGATTGAGTTTTCAATGGTCATATAGATAGCAAAAGCTCCCCAAAGGTGGGGGTATCTCTCTTTTGCCCTTTCGGAATAAGCCGTGAGCTCTTTGCATATTTTGCCTGCGTCAAACACGGTGGTATTTAAGATTACTCGCTTTGCGAAAAATTCGCCCGCCGTGGTTTTTAGTTTAAAGCCGTCTTTCAGCGGTTCAACAGAATTGACTACGGTTTTTCTAAAGACATTTTCGACCTTTTTTGCAAAGACTTCTAAAATTGCTGACATTCCGCCTATGACGCTATAGTTTTGTAAGTTTGGATAGCAAAGACCCATGGAAGCTACGGAAAATGGCACTTCTGAGAGCTTGCCTTGGGCGGTTATAAGACAATGATGGTCTAAAAAGTTCTCAAAGTCTTCTGAGATATTACCAAGGTAGAATTTTGCAACGCTTTTTGCACTTATAAAATTGCAAAGAAAGCTAGAGAGGGTTTTTTTAGGGCTTTTCAAAAGCATTCTAAGTGGTGAGATTACGGGGTGAAAGGGTAAAGCGTGTGGCAAAAGCTCCCAAAGAGAGGAGCTAAGGCTTAAGGTCCTTTGCCAAAATGCGTCTTGTCTTTTTGCGCCGAAGGCGCGTTTTATTTCTAATATAGACATCTCT
>JANWVD010000140.1 GCA_025057715.1 Aquificaceae bacterium
TGTCACCAAAGGATTATCCTTAAACCCCATTGAGGGAAACCCGCCGCCAAGAATTGCAAAAACCCCATGCGGAATGATAAACTCAATCGGGCTTCAAAACCCCGGGGCTGAGGCATTTATAAAAGAGATTTACCCCGTCCTTGAAAAAGCTAATGTCGATATTATCGTCAATGTCTTTTGCACGCAAGTTTCAGAATGCGTCAGTCTTTGTCAAAAGCTCGAAAGTCTCAAAAACGTGCTTGCCTACGAGCTAAACGTTTCTTGCCCAAACGTCAAAGAGGGCGGAATTTTATTTTGCCAAAGCGAGCGAGCTCTAAGCGAGCTAATATCAAGCTTAAAATCATCAACGTCAAAACCAATCTTTGTTAAATTCCCGCCAAATTCGGGGCTAAAAACTTACGAAATCGCCATAAACAAGGGCGCAAGCGCCTTGGTTATTTCAAACACATGGCCTGCGATGAAAATAGATACGACTTTGGGCAAAATTGACCTCATTGGCGGGCTTTCAGGACCGGCAATTTTTCCGCTGACTTTAAGAGCAGTGTATGAAGCAAGGTCTGAATTTAAAACCTTTCCAATCATAGCCTCTGGCGGTGCATACTCTATTGAGTCCGTGCTTGAGCTAATCATGGCAGGCGCAAACGCCATCGAGATTGGCTCAGAGGTGTTTTGCTCCCCTACGCTTCCATTTGAGCTAATTAAGAATTTAGAAACTTTCGCAAGCCAAAAGCCCCTGCCAGAGATATTTTGCAAAGCCCACTTGGTTTAATATATCTAAATGGGTGTCAAAATAGACATAAACTCCATTCAGAGGGATATGTTCATTGAGCATAACGGCATGCCTCATAGGGTATTAGATTACGACCATGTCAAACCCGGCAAGGGTCAAGCTTTTGTTAGGGTGAAGGCAAAAAACATGCAAACCGGGAACGTCATTGAGATAACTTACAAGTCTTCAGACTCAATCGAGCTTGCGGACTTTGAACAAGTCTTTGCAGAATACTCTTATAGCGACGGGGATAGCTATCACTTTGTGACCCAAAACACCTTTGAGATGATACCCTTAAGCTCTCAAGCTTTGAAAGAAGAATCCCTCTATCTTAAAGAGGGTATGAAGGTAGTAATTTTCATCTACAAAGGTCAACCCATAGGCATAGAGCTGCCAAAGCAAGTAGAACTCGCAGTTATAGAGACAGAGCCATCTTTCAAAGGCGATACGGCAGCCGGGGGCTCAAAGCCGGCAAAGCTCGAAACTGGCGCAGTCGTTCAAGTGCCATTTTTTGTAAAAGAAGGCGATATAGTCAAGGTAGATACCCGCACCGGCGCATACATAGAGGTAGTCAAGCGCTCTTAAAATATGGACAAAGAATTCATAAAAGACCTCATAAAACTAACCCAAGCAAGTAGCATCAAACGCCTTGAGCTAAGGCTTGAGGGTCTTGAGCTAATTTTAGAGACCTACGAAAAGACCCAGGTAAAGCAAATTCAAACCCCAGAAGAGATTCCAGAAAAGGAAGAAAAGCCATACTATGTCGTCAAAAGCCCGCTTGTGGGGACATTTTATCGCTCGCCATCGCCAGGCGCCCCGCCCTTTGTGGAAGTAGGCGACAATGTCGCAAAAGGTCAAGTCCTTTGCATCATAGAAGCTCTCAAGGTCATGAACGAAATAGAGTCAGAAGTCTCAGGAAGAATTGTTAAGATTTTGGTAGAGAATGGCGAAACGGTGGAATATAACCAGCCCCTTTTCCTAATAGACGAAAATCCATGAATAACCTCCAAAAGCTCTTTCAAAGAGAGCAAAAGCTCGTAATTCCATACTTGCTTGCCGGATATCCAGACATCCAAACCTCTAAAGAAGCTATTGACATAGCCCTAAGCCTTTGCCCCGCCATTGAGCTTGGGGTCGCCTTCTCAGACCCAATTGCCGACGGACCTACGCTGCAAAAAGCCCACCTAAAAGCCCTCTCAAACGGCGCAAACTTGAGCCTAACGCTCGAGATAGCCAAGGAGGCAAAAGCAAAGCACCCTCAAAGCTCAATCATTCTAATGACCTATCTAAACCCTATTCATAAGTTAGGATTTTCTAATTTCACAAAACGCGCCTTCGGCGCAGGAATAGACGCCTTACTCATCCCCGACCTCCCCGCCGAAGAATCCGCCCCCCTACTTAGAGCTTGCAAAGAGGAGGGAATCTCGCTTATTTTGCTCGCCTCTTTAAGCACGAAAGAGGAAAGACTAAAAAGAATCTGCGAGCTCTCAGACCCGTTTGTTTACTTAGTTAGCAT
>JANWVD010000141.1 GCA_025057715.1 Aquificaceae bacterium
ATTACGCAAAAGGTGCAAAAGTGGTTGCAGCCTTCTTGGATTTTTATGAAAGGTCTGGAGCGCTCAAAGTAAAGAACGGGGCTATAGCTCAGTTTTTCAGAGCAAAGAAAGATGTTTTTGTGAAAAAATCTCTCAGAAGCGTCAGAGAGGGCTATTTGCGAGATATTTTCCTTGTGAGAGTTTGCAACAAGCAGGTCAACTTCAGGTAATTCGAGCAAGCTTTGAGGCTTTATTTGTGCTAAGCATCCGGTTGCAACAACTTTTGCATTCGGGTTTTCGCGCTTTAGCTTGTAGATAAGCTGACGAGAAGAGCGCTCTGCCTCGGAAGTCACGGCGCAGGTGTTGACTATGTAAATATCGGCACCCTCCTCGGCTTTTGCGGGAATTAAACCCATGCTGATAAATTGCGAGGCAATTTGAGCAGAGTCCGAATCGTTGCTTCTACAACCTAAGGTAAATACCTTAAAAGTTTTCAAAAGTCAATCGCCCTCTTTAAGCAAGATAGAAGAACTTCCCTTGGCGGGGAGCCAACATCTAAAATTGGCTCTACTGAGACAATGTCCTTTGCGTTATCTAACATAACGCGAAACGCCTCTGTAAGACCTTCTTCAAAGCTCAATCCCTCTTGAAAAATGTAGAGCTCTAAATCCTGGCGATAGCCCTTTAGGCGAAAGCGAGAGGGGTCTTTTATATCCTCTTCAGGACCGAGGGCATATGCGTGCGCTTTTTTACGCGCAAGCTCGTGAGGGAGGTATTCGCTTGCATAGCACTCAAGCTCCACGGGGCTTAGAGCTTCGTCTTTTGGCAATGCAACAACATAAACGCAGGAAAGAATTTGTGTCTTGGAATCTTCTTTGCGAGCAAGGAGCTGAAGGTAATAAACCCAGGACTTCATGACCCAAGCAATAAAGTCGAAAGATAGACAACTGGTGCGTATAAAAGCCCGCCGACAATTCCGCTAAATATAAGTAGCGTCAAAATCACAAAGCCATAGAGCTCAAACTTATAAAAGGCTTCCCAGTATCTAACAGAGAAAAAGCTCATAAGAGCTCTGCTGCCATCAAGTGGGGGGATAGGAATGGCGTTTAAAAACGCGAGAAAGAGATTCACAATGACAGACTTAATGGCAAGGATTGTAAGAGGCAAAAGGATGGGGTTTTCTGACCCATTAAGACCTGTCAAAAACCTATAAACAAGCGCAAATGCTACTGCGAGAATCATGTTCATGGAAATGCCGGCAATTGATACTAAAAACATGCCTTTGCGAAGGCTGTGAAACCTCGAGGGGTCTATCGGCACTGGCTTTGCCCATCCAAAAAGTATCGGCGAGCCAAGTAGCATCAAAGCCCCGGGGAGGACAACCGTTCCTATTGGGTCAACGTGCGGTAGCGGGTTTATGGTAAGGCGTCCAAGCTCCCTTGCCGTTCTATCACCCATTTTATCCGCCATCCAAGCATGGGCATATTCGTGAAGAATAACAGCAACCATGATGGCAGTTAGGGATACTATAGCTTCTTGGGGGTCCATTAATACTTCCTCTCAGTTGGTTGATATGATGTTATGCGCACCGGAAGATGCTCTATCTCGAGGCGGTCCCCGACTTGCGTAAGTAGAGTATGGTGTAAAAAGCCCTCGTCATCGCGCTCTGGGTAATCCTTTCTGTAATGTCCGCCTCTTGATTCGCGCCTATATAAAGCACAATAGGCAACCGCCTTTGCGAGTTCTAACATATTCTTTAGCTCCAAGTGTTCAATTAAGTTTGTGTTAAAGACCTTGCTCCTGTCAATGACGGGGACATAGTTCCACATATGCAAAAGTTCGGATAGCTCTTGAAAAGCTTCAGAGAGCGAGCTCTCGTCGCGAAAGATTCCAACCTTTTCCCAAGTTATTTCACCCATACGCTTTCTAATATCTGAAAGCCTGAGATTGCCCTCCTTTGACATTACATTTTGAAGAAAGCGCTCGCCGATGCTTTCTTCTGCTTTTGAAAGCGTTGGCAATTCCACCTCGCGAGCGTATTCACGCACTGCTATACCGCAATATTTACCAAAGACCAAAAGCTCGATAAGGGAGTTTCCGCCAAGCCTATTAGCCCCGTGGACGGAAACGCAAGCCGCTTCGCCAATTGCGTAAAGACCTTCAACCGGCGTCGAGCTCGTTAGATAATTCTCAATGTGTATCCCCCCCATGCAATAGTGCGCAGATGGTCTTATTGGCACGGGGTCATAAACTGGGTCTATACCCTCAAAGTCCATAGAGAGCTGTCTAACTTGAGGC
>JANWVD010000142.1 GCA_025057715.1 Aquificaceae bacterium
GCTCTTTCGGTTTGCCCTTGCTCAAATAGCAAAACCGCGAGGTCCTCTTTGGCACTCTGGTCGTCACAA
The DNA here is from genome assembly GCA_025057715.1 of Aquificaceae bacterium. Classification (GTDB taxonomy): domain Bacteria; phylum Aquificota; class Aquificia; order Aquificales; family Aquificaceae; genus JANWVD01. The sequence continues at coordinate 70 of JANWVD010000142.1, forward strand.
TTCTCAAGAGTTTGCGTTGCTTGCGGCATTCTAAGAGCTCTTTGCGAGCGAGCAAGCAAATAGCAATGCTGAATTGCATCGTGGCGCTCAATTAAGGCTATGGCTTCTTGATGCATCCTCCTCTTTTGGAGTTCTGACGCTACTTTTGAGACCTCCTCCGGCGTTAATCTAACCTCTGGGATAAACTCTTTAAACAAAATCGGGTCTTTTAAAACGGCAGCTTTTAAGTCAAGCCCGAGTTCTTTCCAAAGTCTTACGAGGGTTGGCTTTAAATCATCGCGCAAAGAGCGCGGATTGATTGAAATTAGAAGATTAATTGCGGTTTCTCTTTGGGTTTTATTGGCAGTCAGCTCGCGGGCAATCATGAGCCTTAAATCGTCTGCGAAAACCGCCTCTGGGTATTCTCTTAGAATTCTAAGCCCGAGGTTTGTATCTTTTGAAGCAAGGTATTCTTTTAAAAGTGCGTATTCGCGCGGTAGCGCGTTGCAAGATAAAATAAATACCAAAAGAAGTATAAAAAATTTCATGAAATTAAGCTGATAAGAAGGATAATTAATACCCCGAGGAACAAATTTATTGCTATGAGTTGCGGTATTGAGCTCAGCTTTGCTCGTCTAAACATGTAAAGGTGTATGTAAGCAAATACTAAAAACATTACGCTAAAGAGAAATAGCTTTAAGTGAAATAGCGGATTGTTGCCAAGGTCTGGTCTTCGGCTATGCCAAAGCCCCATGCCCGTTACGAAAAGCAGGATTATCGAAATCCAAACTGCTGGAAAAAAGCGCGAAAATACGCCCTTGATAACCGTCGTTTGATGCTCTTTGGGGACAGCCCTAAGCGCCGGCTTTAGGAAAAATAGGCTATAGACCATCCCCCCTATCCAAAGGGATGCAAAAAATATGTGTAAAAAAAGGAGGCTATTCGCCATTGTTTTCGGGTTTTATTTTCAAGCATGCAACTTTGTTTTCTGCAATGTCCACTATTGCCTGACAGGTCTTTTTGACAAGCTCGTTTTTTTGTCTACCTCGCACAAATATATCCTCGTCGCGCTCAAGAAGCTGAGCAGCCCGCTTAGCTGCAGCATGCACAAGCTCATACCTAGAGCTTACATTCTTTAAAGCCCTCTCAATTGGTGGTAAAGCACTCATCTTCTAACCTCCATCCATCTAAAGTTTTCAAAATGCCATGTGCTAACCATTTTGTCAAGCACTAACCCTTCATTGAATAATTTAACAACCTCGAGGAGCATCTTTACTTCCTTTGGCTCTTTATATAGCTCTTCTATAGCCTCTTCCAGAAAGTGCCCAAGGAGCTCTGAATTAGCTGCCTTAAACCCTAAATCAAGGCTTTTTAGTATCTCAATCGCTCTTTCATAGTTTTTTTCCCTTAGAGCTCTTAAAAATCCAAGACTTTGCAAAACGCCTTTTGCATATTCTGATAAGCCCCCAAGCTCGCTCTTTTCCAAAGCTCTAAGCAGCCCAAAGTCGCCGTTTATGACTTCTTCACGGCTAAGTCTCCATAATAGCTCCTTTGATAGCCCCACTTCCTTAGCTTCTATAACCTTTTTCTCAAGGGTTAGCCTGCTTTTTAGCTCAATCCTGTTGCCCTTTAGTTTATATTCAAAATACCCAAACCGCCCTTCGGGCGAAAAAACTTTTAAATCTATCATCTTTTTTAAAAAAAATGCAACTTCTTCCTCTTTTATGACCCTTTTTAGAACAAGCTTTTGCCAAACTTCAAGCCCGCCACCAGCATAGACATTACTCTCAGCCCCTGCGATTATCTTTAAAAATTCACTCTCTAATTCTAAATTACCGACAAGGTCCATTGCTCTTTTGGCAAAAAGCAGATTTCTTACGCTTTCAATGCCTGATAACTCTGCAAAAAACCAACCGTCCGAAGAAAAGGCATAGCTAATAAATTTATAAGCGCTCAATAGTTTGAGTATTTTTACCTTTTCTGCAAGCGATAGCTTGCGTTTTTGATGTTTTTGCAAAAATTCCTCTGCGCTCGTGCCCATAATAACGTCAACATAATCAAGAAGCGCCTCGTATGGCTCTTTGAATGCGCCCTCAAGACCCTTAAAAAGCTCGTTTTTGATGTTTTCTCTTAGGTATTCTAATGCCCTCCTAAGCGGCTCTCTCCACCTTTGATGCCAATCTTCTTTTCCACCTGTAGAGCAT
>JANWVD010000143.1 GCA_025057715.1 Aquificaceae bacterium
CTCCTCGTGCACCTTTCTACCAATCCCATGACCACCAAGATTTTTAAGCGGGTATACCCCATGCTTTCTTGCAACCTTGTCTATGGTATAGACTATATCAGAAACCCAATTCCCAGGGACGCAAACCTTTACGGCTTCCTCGAGAGCTTCTTTGGTAGCATCTAAGAGCCTTTTCTTATCATCAGAAATCTCGCCTACGGCGATGGTGAGAGCAGAGTCCCCCGCATAACCGTCAAGCATAGCTCCAAAATCAAGACTTACTAGGTCTCCCTCTTTTACGAAGAGCTCTCTTTTTGGAACCCCGTGCACTACGGCTTCATTAATAGATACGCAAATACTTGCAGGAAATCTCTCATCACTGAATGGCGGCTTGTAGTTTAAAAAGGCCGGTTTAGCGCCGAGCTTTTTTGCTTCTTCCCTCGCGATAATGTCTAATTCTAATGTGTTAATTCCGGGCTTTACTGCCTTGCTTACCTCTTTTAATACATGCGTAACAACATCACAGGCGCGCTTTATCTTCTCTATTTCTTTAAAAGAATATAACTCAACAGCCATCTAAAGCCCTCTTTAGCTCGTTGTGTAAACTATTAGCATCTTTTGAGGCGTCAAGGGTTAAAAGTTTTTCGCTTTTTTTGTAAAATTCTACGACTGGAAAGGTCTCCTCTTGGTATACTTTATAGCGCTTAATAGCCAATTCTTGGTTGTCATCTGCTCTTTTATAAAGTTTGCCCCCGCAAACATCGCAAATTCCTTCTGTTTTTGAAGGTCTGTATTCTTCGTGATATATAGCACCGCAGTTTTCACAAATTAACCTACCGCTCATTCTTTTTACTACCTTTTCTGCAGAAATATCGAAAAACACTGCCTTAAATACATCTTCATTTCGCTTTGATAACATATTTTCAAGTCCGATTGCTTGATTGATTGTTCTTGGAAAGCCATCTATTATCACCTTCCCGGGTCTTAGAGCTTCCTCAATAAGGTCTAACATGATTTCATCTGGAACAAGCTCACCATTAAGAACGAACTTTTTGGCTTTTTGACCAATTGGGGTTTCTTGTTCTAATGCTTTTCTTAATATGTCACCAGTGGATATATGCAAATAACCGCACTCTTTTGCTAAAAGTTTAGCCTGAGTCCCTTTTCCCGAGCCTGGCGGTCCAAGAAACACGACTATCACCTCACCTTTCTCCTGTATTTACTATAACGCTGTTGCAATGCCTGCGCTTCGAGCTTGTTTAGCGTATCAAGCGCAACACCTACTACTATCAAGGCTGTTGTTCCACCAAAGAAGAACGGAATATTCAGCCAAAGACTAAAGTAGATAGGGATAACTGCAACAACTGATAAAAATACAGCTCCTACGAAGGATAGCCTTGATAGAACTTGCTCTAATCCTTTTTGGGTGTCCGTTCCTGGTCTCACCCCCGGTATGAAAGCCCCTGACTTTTTAAGATTGTCCGCTACATCTACCGGATTTATCAAAACGGCGGTGTAAAAGTAAGTGAAAAACGCAATTAGCAAAACAAATATGGCATTGTAGAGTATGGTCGTTGGATTAAAAGCGTCGTGTATTGCGCTTGCAACCGGATTTTTGAAAAATCCGAGAACTGTTGATGGTATTATTAGCATTGATTGGGCGAAGATTATGGGTATTACCCCAGCTGGATTTATCTTAATCGGAAGGTAGCTTGAAGATTGAACTACTTCCTGTCTTCCTAATACTCTTCTTGGGTATTGAATTGGGATTCTTCTTTCAGCTTCGTGAAAGAAAACGACGCCTAAAACCACAACTACGACGAAGATAACCGTCCCTACGACTGCAAACGGCGATATATCACCGTTTTTTAGCATTTCGTATATCCTAAGACCAGCGCTTGGAAAGCCAGCGACTATCCCCGCGAATATGAGCATTGACATACCATTCCCTATGCCTCGCTCTGTTATCCTATCCCCTACCCACATTAAAAACATCGCGGAAGAGACCAAAGCTACAGTCCCTGTAAATACGAACATTAAACCGCCTTGAGTGACTATCGGGGTTCCCTTTGGAGATACTTGCCCCTGAAGCCATAATGTAATACTTAAAGCTTGCACTAATGAGACGAAAAGCGTTAGGTATTTTGTATATTCGTTTATTTTATACCTTCCATAATCACCCTCTTCCTTAGCGAGCTTTTGAAGGCTCGGGATAGCAACTGT
>JANWVD010000144.1 GCA_025057715.1 Aquificaceae bacterium
TTGCAAAATCTAAGCATCATTGGCTCTATAGAAGGCATAGGATACTCTGTTTTAAGAATCTCACAAGACGGGACGATATACACCTCTGGCTTTGAGAAAATAGACGAAAAGACCACATACCCAATCATCGCGCTTAGCACAAACCTTTTAGATTTTGCCTACGGCAAAGAGCGCCTAAATCACATAGTCAAAAACGCCCAGCAAGCCCTAAAAGCATTCAAGCAAAAGCTAAAAAGCGAGCCTCAAGAGCCAACTCAGCTCGAAGAATACAAAAAGCTCCTCTCGCTTGATTTGCCTATCAGGGAAGTTAGGCAGCTCCTTCTTGAAGCCAAAACTCTCGTCCAAGATGCCCGCATAGCTCAAGTTAGAAAAAAGATAGATTTTTTAATAAACTCAAACGCGCTTCGCGCAGAGGATATTTCAATGATTTCCGCTTTGGAAAAAGAACCGCTAAGCGAGGAGCAACTTAGCTCTCTCAAAGCCATAAGAGAAAATGCAATATCTCACCTTCTTAATAAACTTGAGCAAAAACTAAGCGAGGCAAAAAGCGCGATAAACTCGGGTGATTTTAGCGAGCAAAGGCAGATTGAAGCCCTTGAGGAGGTAAAATCCCTAAGAGAGTTTGCTCAAACGCTGCCAAAAGAGCTAAGACAAGACTCACTTAAAGAGCTCCAAAAGGCAATTCAAGAAAGATTGATAAACTCAAGGTTTGAGCGCTACAGAATAAAAAAAGAGGAAGGTCTGATTTACTTTGGTCAAGAAGCAGTTAAACGCTTAGATAGAGCCCAAGAGAAACTAAAGTGGAAGCTATCTTTTCAAGAGCAGATTCTAATTTCCGATAAAACATACGTAAAAATCGCATTTGAGCGTCAAGACGGCAAGATAGTAGAACCGAGACGATATCCGAATCTTTTACAGCTCTCAGAGGCGCCGAAGGCGCGTTTTGTGAAATCTTATCTTAGGCACCTAAATGGGCTTATGGGCCAAAGAGCTGCCCCGCCAGCGCCAAAGATTAGCTTTGTTGAAACGCCTTGGTTTGTGTTTAATCTTGAGAGGTTTGCAAAGCTCGCTAATGAGCAGCTTGAGTATAAAGACGGGGTGATAATCCTTGAAGGGGACGCAGGCGTTGGCAAGAACTTCCTCATAGAGGTGTTTTGCTATTTAACTAATAGACCGCTTTTTATTATTCCCTGCAGTGGCAAGATGGAGCGCGAGGATATTACATTCCTATACGAGTTTGACCCAAAGAGAGGCACGAGAAGGGTTTATTCAGAGCTCATAAGGGCGCTTAGCACCAAGGGGGCAGTGATTTACTTTGACGAGATAAACACACTTGCGCATTCTGTCATAAAGATGTTTAATCCGCTTTTTGATTACCGACGGAGCATTAGCCTCTCGACGGGAGAGGTGTTTTACGCGCATCCGGAGGTTATCCTAACTGGGGGGATGAATCCGCAAAACTACCTTGGCGTTTCAGAGCTCCCGCAGGATGTTAAATCAAGAGCGGATATTATGTTTGTGGATTATCCGCCCTTTGAAAGCGACGGACTTTACATCCCAGACGAAGCGATGATAATGAGGCTAAATGTGCCAGAGCTCATGAACCTAAAGAACGAGGAGTTTGTAAAGCTTTGGCATTCAAGAATAAATAACATAAACCTTGGCTCTAACTTTACTAAAGAGCAAGAAAATCGCGTTTATGAGCTATTTGCTATTTTGAAAGTCGCAAGTGCATTAAGAAAAGCTCACAGGGCTTATCAATCCCAGCAATCAGAAGAACCGGTGCAGGTAATATTTTCAATAAGAGATAGCATGCGCTGCGCGAGGCGTCTTGGTAAATTCAAGGACCTTCGCACCTTGCTTTACGAAACAATATCATCAAAGGCGAGTTCTCCGCTTGAGCGTGAAATAATCAAAAACATAATAGACTCAGAGCTTAATGAATTATCATAAAAGTTATGCAAGCTAAGCTATTGATTTTTTCCAGCGATGAGATATGCTTTAGTTTCTTAATACTGGACGAATTAGTAACCAAGATAAAAGTGGACTTTCCAAAT
>JANWVD010000145.1 GCA_025057715.1 Aquificaceae bacterium
GACAATGTGGACGATAGCAAAAGCATCGAAGAATACGAAGAGAGTCATGAAGCACTCGAGCGATTTTTCATAAACAAGGGTTTAGAACTCGCAAAGGCTTACAAAGATGCCATAAAGTGGAGAGACCTTTACATACAATACCAAGACGAAGAATACAAAGCTGAATACTTAGTCAGACATGCGCGAATGAATCGTATTTTAAAAGAGCTTAAGCTAAAACACTCCAAATTTGAGCGCATAGCCGACGAGCTTTTAAATCTCTACAACAAGTTTAACAAAAAGTTCAAGGAGTTTGAAGTTAAAAAGAAAAAACTTGAAAACATACACCCGGATGTTGCCGAGCTCGTGCAAAACTACGACAAGGACAGAAAACTTCAAGAAAAGGCAGAAAGAGCTGGCTATGGGTTTGCAAGATTCCAAATACTCCTAAACGAATACAAGTCTTTCTGGGAAGAGACGAGGTCAATAGAGAGGGAGCTCGGTATTTTGCCGGACGAGGTCGAAAAAGTAATTAAAATTATTCGCGAGGGCAGGACAAAAGTAACACAAGCTAAGCAAGTAATGGTTAAGTGCAATCTAAGATTGGTAGTTTCAATCTCGAAAAAGTATATAAACAAAGGTCTTCACTTCCTTGACCTCATACAAGAGGGTAATATCGGCTTAATGAGAGCTGTAGATAAATACGATTACAGAAAAGGCTATAAATTCTCAACATACGCAACCTGGTGGATTCGTCAAGCAACGACGAGGGCAATCGCAGACCAAGCTCGGACGATACGTATACCGGTTCACATGATAGAGACGATGAACGAAATAACAAAAGCTCATAAAAAGCTCTTTCAAGAGCTTGGTAGAGAGCCCTCCGTGGAAGAGATTGCAAAATACGTAGGTGTGTCAACGGAAAGGGTAAGAAGGGTCATGAGAATATCCCAAGAGCCACTATCGCTCGAAAGCCCAGTAGGAGACGATGAAGAAAGCAGCCTCAAGGACTTTATAGAGGACAAAAGCGTCCCGTCGCCTGAGGACCAAGTCATGAGAAAAGTTCTTCGGGAACAACTTATAAAAGCCCTTAGCTCACTACCAGAGAAAGAGCAAAACACCCTAATGTATCGCTACGGATTAGTTGACGGCACTGAATACACTTTAGAGCAAATAGGCAAGATGTTTAATGTAACCCGAGAAAGGATAAGGCAAATTGAAAACAAGGCTATAAGGAAACTGCGTCATCCAACGCGCATTAAGTATCTCGAGGGCTTTTAATTAAGTGGAAAATCTCGGCAAGGGAGGAAAAATCCTCCTTTGCAAGACCTAAGCTAACTCCGAGGCGATAGGCGTTCTTTGCGCTGCTTAAAGATAGGCTAAAGAGTCCCTCTTTGCCAATGACCTCCTCGAGATAAGATAGGTCTTTCTCTATGAGCTCGGTTGAGAAGTGGGGGCTATAGTCCTTAGAGAGGAGCTTATCGGATTTTACATCAAGAATGTAAGACTTACCAGCGCCGTTTTGAAGAACTTCTAAAACAGTTTGCCTTTCAAAACCAAGGGCTTCTCCTAAGGCTACGGCTTCGCATATGGCTTGCATAAAGCTACCAAGAACTAAGTTGTTAAGAAGTTTTAGCTTCGAAGCATTGCCGATGTCTCCTACGTAGATGATTTTCTTGGCAATGAGCTTGGTTAACTCCCTTGATTTCTCAAAATCCTCGTAAGAGCCAGAGACGAGCATGGTTAACTCACCCTTTAGGGCAGGCTTGACGCTTCCAAGAACCGGGGCTTCAAGATAGGCTATGTCAAGCTCTTTTAGCTTTTGATGCGCAAGCTTTGCAAACTCTGGATGGTTTGTCGTTATATCAATAATTAACTTTCCTTTGCTCTCTGGGAGGCAAATCCCATCCTTGTCAAAAAGGACCTGATGGACGGAGGCGGAATCAAAAAGCACAATCAGAATTACATCGCAAGAACGCGCTAAAGCGCATGGGCTATCGGCGGGGCTTAG
>JANWVD010000146.1 GCA_025057715.1 Aquificaceae bacterium
AACTACGTAGAACGCTCTCTTCCCAAGCTGAATTTTAAGCTCTTGACTTACTTCGAGTTCTAAATTTGGGTCTAAGAGCTTTTCGCCATTTATTTTCGCCCCTCCGCCAGTAATTAACCTCCAGATGGCGTTTCTGGAAGCTGTGCTATCAAGTATAGATAATAGGTCTATTAGCCTGTATTTGCCTGCTTTTACTTCTACCTGCGTTGCATCCTCTGGAAATTGTCTGTGTGAGAAAACCTCTTCAAAGTGTCTAAGTGCGTCTAAAGCCTCGCTTTCTGAGTGCAAAAAGCTGGTAATTTCAAAAGCAAGGCGCTTTTTTGCCTTCATGGGGTGCTCTTTGATTAGACTTTCAAACTCTTTTGGCTTTAAATCTGTTAGCAATCTAAAATAATCCGGCATTAAACTGTCTGGAATTGACATTACCTTACCAAACATATCCCTCGGGCTATCGGTTATCCCAACGTAGTTTCCGTATGATTTTGACATTTTCCTTTGCCCATCAAGCCCAACGAGAAGAGGCATAAGCATGCATACTTGAGGCTCTTGACCTTGCTCTCTTTGGAGTTCTCTGCCAACGAGGAGATTAAACTTTTGGTCAGTTCCGCCAAGTTCTACATCCGCTTGGACCTTTACAGAATCATAGCCCTGAAGCAAGGGATAGAAAAGTTCATGCAAAAATATCGGGTTTTGACTTTTAAACCTGGCTGAAAAATCGTCTCTTTCGAGCATCCTCGCCAAAGTCCACTTTGAAAGCAATCTTATAGCTCCGTCTGTTCCAAGAGCTGAAAGCCATTCTGAGTTAAATAAGACCTTCGTTTTTTCTTTGATTAAAACCTTAAAAGCCTGCTCTTGATAAGTTTTTGCGTTTTCCTCAACCTCCGACTTGCTTAACCTTGGTCTAACAGAACTCCTGCCGGTCGGGTCTCCAATCAAAGCTGTAAAGTCCCCGACTATCAAGAAAACCTCGTGACCCTCTTCTTGGAATTGTCTTAGTTTTTTAAGTAGCACCAAATGTCCAAGATGCAAATCAGGTGCCGTGGGGTCAAAGCCAATTTTTATTCTAAGAGGTTTGTTCTTTTTTAGTTTTTGCCCGAGTTCCTCTTGAGATATTATCTCAGATGCATTTTTCACGAGCTTCTCAAAGCTCATCGGGATATTTTACTTAAACTAAAAGCCATGCGCGCTGTTTTCCTCTTTAAAAGAGACCTAAGACTCAAAGACAACAGAGCTCTCTCATTTGCAGCTAAAAACTTTTCCGAAGTGGTGCCAGTTTTCATATTTGACGACGAGATTTTGAGCAGTCTAAAGGTGGGTCCAAAAAGGCTAAGCTACATAGTAGAAGCCTTAGAGATACTAAGCCAGAAGATAAAGCTCTATTGCCTCAAAGGAGATACCCTAAGCGCTTTGAGGCGAGTTTTTGAAACTTCGCTTCCGAAGGCTTTTGTTGAATCCTTACCCCTAACATGGTCTGGAAGAGAGCGCTCTGAGAAAATTGTCTCCCTTTGTAAAGAGTTTGGAATTAGCTACCATGCGATAAAGGACAATGTCCTTTCCCCTGCTTTCGACATCTCACCAAGGCAGGTCTTTACCCCATTTTATAAAGAGTGGATAAAGAGGGTTGATTCTTCAATGGAGGATGAGTCAATCCCCAAAGTTCCAGATTTGAATTTGCCCCTTTTGCAAAATATCAAGCCAGAGCTTAAGGTCGAAAATCTCCATAGCTTTTCCCCCAAAGATTGCAATAAGAGGATGCTTTCATTTAATTATGGCTCTTATTCGGAGAGTAGAAGCTCCCCCGCCATAGATGGCACTTCTAAGCTCTCGCCTTGTATTAGGTTTGGAATTATATCTTTGAGAGAGCTCTTTTTATTAAGCTCTGATAAGAGCGAGCAGTTTGTGAAGGAGCTCGCCTGGAGGGAGTTTTGGTATCATGTTGCTTGGCACTTTCCTCATTCGCGAAAGCTCGAGCTAA
>JANWVD010000147.1 GCA_025057715.1 Aquificaceae bacterium
GCTAGATTTGTGCCGCTTTCAAAGGCTTTCCAGGCGATTTCGTGAACTACGGGACTATCAACGCCGTGCTGATGGGTCATGACTATGGCAATGTCGTCGCCACAAACGAGGGTTTGAGCATCAATTAAAGTGCCGTCTTTGACTTTTGAAAGTGCTGATTCTTCGACGGTTTTTACAACCTCGGGGTGTGCGCTTGAGTGACCTACAAACCCTCCTATGTCAGCTTTGATAACGCTTAGAGTTAGTTTCATGGTCTCCTCCTTAATATAAAGATTATAAATCTTCCGGAGTGAGACCTTTGAAGGATTTTACTAACTCCTCAAGTTTTTTTTGGTCTACTCTTCCTTCTATGAGAAAGCTACCTCTTTGGGATGGTCCAGAGATTGTTAGTTCGTGTTGCTTGAGGAATGCCTCAAGCTCTCCGAAATTTAGATTTTCGCTAACTCTTACTTCAACCCCTGCGGACATGGGTTTATATTCACTTTTTGGCATTGTCAAGAAGAAGCTAACGGCGACTAAATTGCTAAAAACTAACATGACTGAGAGCATCTTCCAGCGTCTTATACGCTCTTTGTGGATTTTTTCAAGCGTGTTGCCGATAATTGAACGAGGTTCAATTTCAAAAACTTGCTTGATTTGCTCTTTCATGGCTTAAAATCTCCTTTAATCTTTTTTTTGCGTTGAAAACGCGCGTCTTGACCGTATTTTCTGGTATATCTAGAAACTTTGCAATGCTTTTGTAGTCCATCTCCTCGTAAAATACGAGATATAGAATTTCCCGTTGTATAGGTGAAAGCTTGGATATCGCTTGTCTTATTTCCTCCGCAGTTGCGTTTAATTCTTGTTCTTCTATAGGGTCGAATATAGCGTCGTTCTCGAAAAGCTCCTGAAAGTGGAGCTTTTTCTTGCGAAGGTGATTTAAGCATAGGTTTCTTGCTATACCAAAAATCCAAGTTGTTGGAGTTGAAAGGTTTTTGAATTTTGATGCGCTCTTCCATACTTGATAAAATACGTCCGAAGTGATTTCTTCTGCATCTTCGTAGCTTCCAACCAGAGAATAGCAATAGGAAAATACCCTTTTTTGCATTATGTTTATTAGTTCTACGAGCGCTGATTCCTCTCCTCTCGCTATTCTCTTGATAATTTGCTCCATGGCACATATTTTAGACCTCTAATTGGTGTGTAGCTATGGTTTTTGAAAAGGTTCTATACTTTAATCTATGAGGAGTCTAATTGCGTTTATAACGGCGTTTAGCCTATGCTTTTCCCAAACGGTCGAGATTCGCATACCCGGAGAGAGGGTCCAACAGCCGCCGCAAATTCAGGCACCTGCTAATAGTTCTGGTGGTGGTTCTTCTGGGGTTGGCGTCGTGATTATGGGGATTCTTGGTGCCGTGTTATTTAGTGCCATATTTTCAGGCGCTTTTGGCTCACAGGGCAAAGTAGATACCCAGAGAGACTCCAGGGGTAGGACATTACCTCTATTTGTCCCTTTTGAGTTTATCGTAGTTCACGTTGGTATGCTTGAGGGCGTGAGTGTTCTCGAAAGCATGAGCTTTGAAGATATTACCTTTAGCTTAGTTAGGTGGGAGGATTCTCAAGAAGCCTTAGAGAGAGCTCTTGGCAAGAGCGCCGTTTTTGTCCAGCCAAACTACATCTACCAAACTTTTGGCTTAGCACAGGGAGTTGGGGAAAGCGTAAGCAGCTCGCGCCCGAAGGGCGCGGTTTGTTTGCTCGATACTGGGGTGGATAGGGCGGTGCTTGGTGATAAGCTTCTTGGCGTAAGGGACCACGTTGGAAGAGAGTATGTCCCAGAGGACCACGGTACCGTGAGCGCGTTTTTAATTGCCAGAGAGGGCGCCTCGGTTTTTGCCCATAGGGTTTGCTCTGAAGGTAGATGCACTTCCATGGCATTTGCCAAGGGGCTGATTGGTTGTTTGAAAGATAACGTTAGAGTTCT
>JANWVD010000148.1 GCA_025057715.1 Aquificaceae bacterium
AAACTACATCCTTTCCGAAAAGCCACAGCTCTTAATTAATGTCATTGAAACCGCTAACTTAGAGCGTGACCTCTTTCTCACCCTTGATTTAATTGAGCTTAACATCCCGATAGTTTTGGTTCTAAATATGAGTGACGAGGCAAAAAACCTCGGTGTCGATATTGACCTAAAGAAACTCGAAACTATCACAAACCTCCCGGTAATTAAAACGAGTGCGAAAACGGGCGAAGGCATACCAGAATTAAAAAAACTAATAAAAGCAGCCCTTGAAAACCCACCTCTACCGAGTCAAAACCTCAAAACAAACAAAGAACTTCCCAAATCACAGCTCGAAGCCATAAGGCAAGAGCAGATAAAATCCATCCTAAACGAAGTTTACGCATATACCCAGAAAAAACATACGCTAACTGACAAGCTTGATGCTATTTTGATACATCCAGTCTATGGTCTTTTTATATTCCTGCTGGTTATGTTTCTTATGTTTAAGATATCCTTTGACTTTTCATCCCCGTTCATGGACTGGCTTGACGGCTTTTTCAATGCCTTCCTTTCGCCACTCGTAGGGCTTTTGCTAAGCAATCTACCAATCTCAGAGTGGTTTATTAAGCTAATCCAAGAAGCCCTCATAGGCGGTGTTGGCTTTGTCCTTACATTTATTCCACTTATTGCCATTGCTTATGCATCTATCGTCTTCCTTGAGCTCTCTGGCTACTTACCAAGAGTAAGCTTTCTAATGGATAGATACATGCAAATGCTCGGCCTAAGCGGTAAAAGCCTTATTCCCATCCTTCTTGGCTTTGGCTGCAATGTCCCGGCGATACTTTCAACAAGGCTTCTTGAAAGAGAAAGAGACAGGCTTCTAACTATGGCAATGCTACCATTTATGAGCTGCCCTGCGAGGCTCGTCGTTTTCGCCTTTTTTGCATCTATTTTCTTTAAAAATCCGGCAGTCGTAATCTTTGGTCTTTACATCCTTGGGGTTTTCCTTGCAATATTGACAGCCGTTATCATAAGCCCACTGATTAAAGCCCAAAAGCAATCTTACTTTCTTATGGAGCTTCCGCCTTACCGCTTACCTTCTTTTAATTTAATATCAAGGGTAGTCTTTGCTTACATCAAGGATTTTGTTTATAAAGCAGGCACTTTTATCTTTGCCTCTGCGCTCATTGTCTGGATTTTGACAAACTTACCACCAAACAGAGAACAATCCCAAACCATAGCAGCATCCATAGGCAAAGCAATATCGCCCATTTTTGAGCCCATAGGTCTTGGGGATTGGCGAATGAGCACCTCATTAATCCCGGCTTTACTTGCAAGGGAAATAGTCCTTAGCTCCATGGCAACTATATATTCCCCTGCCATCCAAGAGAGTGAAGAAGACTTTAGCCCCCTACCGGCGTTAAAAGAGCAAGTTCTGTCTTTGGGCAAAGCCTTTCCCGAGGCTATTTTAAACACCATCAAACCCTCAAGCAGTGCCTTTGAAACCACCTCAGACTCAGAGCCCTCACTTAGGGCAGAGATTTCTAAACACATAAACGCGCCTTCGGCGCTATCTTTTATGGTGTTTTTGCTAATTTATACATCCTGCCTTGGCACTCTTGGGGTGCTTTGGCGTCAGGCAGGTCCTAAATACACGATTGGAATATTCATATATACTACCTTCCTCGCCTGGATTCTCGCTTTTATAACATACAGAATATCTCAGCTAATAATATCCTGAAGTAATTCTCTTACAACTTCCTTCCAGTTTAATTCCCCCCTTTCTACTTTATCTAAGAGTTCTTCCATCCTTTTGGTGTATTCAAAGTCAATAACCCACTCGTAGTTTTCGCTTAAAAAGTCAATGAGTTTAAAAGCCTCGTCCGTTGGCAAAAGGCTTTTCTCCCTTTGGACTACGTAACCTCTTTTTATAATGGTCTCGACTATCGTCGCAAATGTTGAAGGTCTGCCAATGCCC
>JANWVD010000149.1 GCA_025057715.1 Aquificaceae bacterium
AAAAGGACCAAGAACTCCTAAGGAAGCTGATATCAAATCCTCGAAACCCGTTTGAAACGCTAATTGAGTCAATCAAGCAAGGCAATAAAGAAGCAATAGACGAGCTTTTAAATCTATGCAATTGCTTAAGAGACGAAATAACATCCTTTTCTTACCTAACAGAACTTGCGAAAATTACGAATATGCCTATGAGCTTATTAGCAAGCAGATTAAAAACTGCTAAGAAACCAAAGCAAGATAGTGATTTACTGACCTATAACCAAATGGCTATCTTGAAATACGCAATTCAGAACGGCTATGAAATAAAGGACATAAACTTAACGCCACAGCTTATAAGCCTTATAGAAAAAGCAAAAGAGGGCAACTTAGACGAAATTCCGCCGGAGGTATTTAAAATGAGGCTTGAAAACGCAGAAGAGATTCTGAAAAGTATTAAAGACAGCGAAATAGAGCTTATTCTAACTTTAGAGAGTGCTGAGGGTATTGAAAATATCAGAAACTTGCTAAAGGGCACCGTGAGATTAAGAGGTTTGTAATGAACGTAGCAGAGAGGCTCAAGCTCTCTATAAGGCTTGCAAACTTTGATAAAGAGAGCGTGGATTTTGAAAAGTGCGTCTTTGAAGCGTCCGCAAGAGGGAAGAAAGTCCCGCTTTTGAAGATAATGCAAACAACTGCTTGCGATAAAAATTGCAACTATTGCATTTTTAGAAGAGACAGGGACGAAACAAGGCGGGTTTTTCTAAAGCCCGAGGAAATCGCTTACGCCGCCAATGCGCTCTATGAAAAGGGCAAAATCCAGGGAATTTTTCTATCTTCGGGGGTGTTTTTCAACCCGGAATTTACAATGCAAAACATGATAGACACTGCAAGCATTTTGAGGAAAAAGTATAAATTTAGAGGCTATATACACCTAAAGATAATGCCAAAGGCTTCATTGCAAAGCATAGAAGAAGCAATAAAACTTGCAAACAGAGTTTCTGTCAATCTTGAAACCACGAGAGAGTTTAGAATGCAAGAAATAGCAAAAGGCAAGAGCTTAGTTAATGACCTTCTTCCAAAAGTAAAAACCATACATAAACTCCTTGAAAATTATCCAGGAAAGTCGCAAATTACGCAGCTTATGGTAGGCGTTCAAGACGAAAAAGACAAGGAAGTGCTACACTTAGTCAGTCAAATTATTAAAAAATACAAAGTAAGCAGGTTTTACTTTAGTGCCTTTCATCCAATACCCAACACCCCGCTTGAGCAAAATCCGCCTGAAGACCCAAAAAGAGAACTCAGACTATACCAAGCGGAGTTTTTAATAAGAGAATACGGCTTCTCTTTCGAGGATTTCCTAAGCGTGTTTCAAAATTCAAACCTACCTCTTGACAAAGACCCAAAAGAAACCTGGGCAGAGGTAAACAGAGAACTCTTTCCTGTTAACGTAAATAAAGCACCATTTGAGCTGTTAATGAGAGTGCCGGGAATTGGAAGAGTTGGGGCAAAAACGATAATCAAAAGGCGAAGAGAGAAGATGCTAACATCAATATACGACCTAAGAGGGCTTAGGAATCTTGGCAAGATTGCGCGCTACATAACCTTTTGAAAAATGCTTTCGCGAGGTGTTGATAAGATTACTTCGCCTTTATAGACTATTACTTGGGCAGGCCTTGAGCGCATGTTGTAGTTTGAAGCCATGCTAAAACCGTATGCGCCTGCTGACAAAACGGCAAGGTAGCTATTTATGCTTAACTCTTCAAGCTCTCTATCAAGCGCAATAAAATCACCGCTTTCGCAAACAGGACCGACGATGTTTGTAAGAATCCTTTGAGAACTGGTGGCTCTAACTGGGAGGATGTGATGATAGGCGCTATAGATTGAGGGTC
>JANWVD010000014.1 GCA_025057715.1 Aquificaceae bacterium
TTTTTAAAAAGCTCCCACGCAGAATATTCGCGCGCGAGCTCTGGGTAGAGTCTTTGGGTTTCAGAGAGGGTCTTTGACATACTTAAATCGCCCCAATAGAGGGATTCAAGAAGCCAAAGGTAATCTTCGCGGGTTTTGTCGGGCTTTTGCTCAAGAAGCTGAGCAGAGCGTTTATAGTCGCCTTTCATGATTGCGGCGAAAGCCGCGTTTAGGTAATCCCCTGCTTGAAGAAAGTTAGAAAGGGCGAGGTCATAGTCGCCTCGGTTATAAGATAGAGCTCCGGCTCTTTGAAGAAACTTTTTGTCGTTGGTTAGGCTGTAAGTTAGGCGGGCGAGCAAAAAGTCGCTCGAGGAGATAACTTCGTATAGGTTAATAGAGAGATTTTGGTCAATAGTTGAGAGAATTGCGGCGCGTCTTAGAGCATCTTCGTGCTTTCCGCTAAGATGGTCTATTAGGGCAAGGTAATAAAGAGCCACAGCCCTTTGAGAAGAGCCAGGCTGGGAATAGGGCTCAAAAATAGCCCTTGCTTGCTGGAAGTTTTTGTTTTGATAGGCAATAATGGCAGCTCGAAGGCGGGTGCTATCACGAAACTGGGGGTTTTCTCTCCCTAAGATAAAATCGCGCACATATGCACAGTATTGAGCGAATGTAACACCAGAGCAATCAGGTGGGCTTTGGATTTGCTTTCTTTCCCTTATGGAATTTACAAAAGACCAAAAGGGGTCTTTTGCAGGCGAAGGCTTTAGATTAAGCATAAACTCAAGCGCGCTTCTTGCTTCACAAGCAGGACCTTGAAAGATGTGGCTTAAATTGCAAGATTCCCTGAAGAGATTTAGAGCAAGCTGGTCTTGACGCTCTGAGTAGGCAATCCTGCCAAGTAGGTATTGTGCCATTGGTCTAAAGGGGGAATCGGTCTTTAAAACCACCTTGCTGAGCTCTTCCTTTGCAAGGTCAAGGCGGTTTTTTTGCATATATTCAACGCCAAGCCTATAAGAAAGCGCGTCCTTGGGCTCGCCGCACGAGATGCCTTCAGAGCGCTCAACCTGCGGAAGCTGGGCAAACTCCATCATCTTAGGCGGCTCTAAAAGCCTCCAGCTAAGGTCGAGTTCTCTCTCTTTTGAGACCTCTATTTTAATGGGCGGGGAGAGCTTTGGCTTTTCCTCTATTGCCTTGCCAGTTAGCTCAACGCCAAGCTCGAAGTCTCTTTTAATCCCTTGGGCAAAGGTCAGGGTAAGTAAAAAGCTAAATAGCCCTATGAGCCTCCACATAAAGCTCCCCCAAATGACAGGTTACATTTAGCTTAATTATAACACTTCGCTCATCGTAAAGGTCTATCAAAGAATAGCAAGCATTATCACAACCAAAGGACCAAAACTTATCAAGACCAATCCCTAAAACAGCGCAATACAGAACCCGCATAGGCACTGAATGGGTAACTAAAGCAACATTCTCACCATCGTGATTGAGTCTAAGGTGATTTAACATATCAACAATTCTTCTTTCCACCTCCTTTAAGCTCTCGCCGTTTTGAAAATGGACCTCGTGGGGGCTATTTAGCCACAGATTAAAATCCTTTTCAAAGCGAGATTGAACCTCGTCAATGAGCATCCCAGACCAAATCCCGTGGTCTATCTCTATAAGCCTCTCGTCTGGTATTGGCTCAAGGCTGAGCTCTTTGGCAATGGCAAGAGCTGTATCATAAGTCCTGCTTAATGGGGAAGTGTAAATAGTCTTAATAGGGTATTCCTTTAAATGCCTTGCTATGGCATTAGCTTGAAGCCTTCCAAGCTCGGTAAGCCCAGGGTCGAGTCTTCCTTGATATCTGCCTTCTAAGTTAAAAGAGCTCTGAGCGTGCCTTATTACAAAAAGTCTTACCAAACTGCTTCCTCTCTTAGGGTTTTGATAAAAGCCCCGACCGCTGACTCAACATCAACGCTTTGACCCATTTGCAAAAGACAGACGCCAATCATACCAATAAGCATCATAGCGTCCTTTGCATCAACGCCCATGTGCGAGATTCTAATTATCTTGCCCTTTAACCTATCCTGACCGCCGGCTATCCTAATTGAATGCTTTAGCAAAGCACGCCTGAGCTCCTCAGAGCGCTCATAAATAAGCGCACTGACAGAAATCGAAGGACTCTTAGCAAGCGGCTCAAAGCCATAACTTGAAAGCGCTCTCAAGGTCCCAAGCGCTATTGCCCTATGGCGCTTTTCTACCGCTTCCATGCCGCCTTTTAAAATCAGCTTGAGAGACTCTTCAAGCGCAAGCACCAAGCTTATCGCAGGCGTCCAAGCAGTTTGACCTTCAACTTGCTTCTTTAGCTCCCTTTTAATATCAAAGTAATAACCACCACCGTATAGGCGGCTTAGAGCCCTCTTGGAAAACCAAACGAGAGAGAGCCCAGGGGGCAATAAAAGCGCCTTTTGAGAGCCACCAATAAGAACATCAATCCCCCAGCTTGAGGGAATTATGTTATAAACCCCAAGCGCCGTTATGGCATCCGCGACACAAAGAGCATCAAAATCCTTGCAAAGGCGACCAATCTCAGGTGCTGGATGATAAACACCCGTTGAAGTTTCGCAAATCTGGAAAAGAACGCCGCTCACCCCTTGTTTTAAGTGATTAAAAACCACATCTAAATCCGCACTTTCACCCCACTCAAGGCTATATTCAACAACCTCAAGCCCATAATACCTCGCAATTTCTACCCACCTTTGACCAAATTTACCCGCATTTATAACCAAAACTCGCTCACCTTGCCTAAAGAAGTTAACAACAGATGCTTCCATAGCACCAGTCCCAGAGGCGGTTAAAAACACAAACTCGTCAGAGTCTTCCCTCAAAAGCTCCTTTATAAGAGCCCTTGCACGCATAAAAGCCTCGCGAAACTCTTCGGTGCGATGGTGAATTATCTGAGAGCCAAGCACCCCCAAAACTTTCGGGGGAATCTCTACAGGACCAGGGGTAAAAAGCCTTTCCATAAGTTGATTATAAAACGCGCCTTCGGCGCAATTTATTCAAGATTAGCGAGCTGTTGCCTAATTCGCTCAAGCTGGGTTTTAACCTCCACCGCGTAATTTGAAAGCGCTGGCATCTTCGTAGTCATTGTATTAATTTCCCTGTGCATCTCCTGAATTAAAAACTCGAGCTTTCTTGCGCTCTCTTGAGAATTTAACAAGCTAAGCGATTGCTCTATGTGAGAAAAGAGGCGGGTTATTTCCTCTTCTATGTCCATTCGGGATATTAAAATCAAAAGTTCCCCAGCTTTGAGATTGCTATCCTCAATTTTAAGCTCTGCCATACGCTCAAGGAGCTTGGTCTTTTGCTGCTCGTAAAGTTCGTCTTTTAGAGAATTTACTTCATTTAAGATGTCTTTTATGGTAAAAAGCCTTTGAATAATGTCTTTTGTGAGAACTCTCCCTTCATTTTGTCTGCTTTTGATAAAATCCCCGAGGGCTGTTTTTACAATATCCCTTATTGGCTCTATGAGTTCATCCCCGATGACTTGCTCTCTTGGTCCATGGAGCTTAAAAGCGAGCTCTAAAATGCTATCATCGCTCACGCTAAGCCCAAGGCTTTGAACAAGCTGTTTTGCCAACTTTACGCTCTTCTCTATGGACTCAAACTCAGGAATAGCGTCGTCTTTTCTTATGAGGTTTAGACTAACTTGCACCTGACCTCTTTTGATAAATTCCTTTACTAACTCTCTGATAGAAAACTCAAGCAAAACATTAGGCACGCTTAAACGCACGTTTATGTCGAGATTTTTGCTATTTAGACCCTTGATGTAAACCTCTACATTGTAATCTTTTAACTCCCCAGTGGCAAAGCCAAAGCCGGTCATACTTTGCATCTATTATTGACTTTCCTGAGTTAGCCTAAAAACTATCGGCAAGGTCAGATGAAGACGCCTCTCTGGAAGTGGAAACTCCCTGCTTGATGCGTTAACAGCGCGGACAACTGCATCATCAAGCACTTTATAACCAGAGCTCTGTCTTATTTCAAATCCGCAAAAAGACTCAGGGCTTAAGCATAAAACCACGATAGTTCGCCCCTCCCAGCCTCTTATCCTTGCAACCATGGGATATTCGAGTTTTCTTAGTATCATGTCCCTTATGATTGAATAATTTTGCCTTCTGAATTCTGCAACGTAATTCTCATAATCTCTTTGACCAAGCTCTTTGTTTAGCATCTCACCATGCGATGCTTTATGCGCACCCTCTTGCAAGGTCCCATGTTGGCCAAGCATATTTCCCTTAACCTCTTGGGTATAATCTTGGCTAGCTTCGCTGGATTCTTGGGCGATAATTGACCTTTCCTTAACTTGGTCTTGCGCAATTTGGCTAACTTGAGACAAAGGCTGGTGTTGGAATTTTCCTTTGGGGCTTTGGGCTATTTGGTTAGCATGCACCCTTGCAGGGCTGTTAGGGGCATTCCCCCTTCCTTTAGGTTTTGGGTTCATTTCATATTCGTATTCTGATTCCCGAGTTTTCACCTCCTGGATAAGATAGAGCTCTATGGGCTCCGTTATTGGGGACCTCTGTCTTAAAAAGATTCCCCTAACAAGCAAAGGCAGGAAAAGCGCGGGCAAGGATAGGATTAAGCTTAAGCCAATTGCATATGTTCGGTTATTCATCTAAAGCCCTGCCAAGGTCATCAATGAGTAATATAGCCTCAAAAAGCTTAAAAAGCGAGCTTAAAAGCTCGCTTTCATGCCTAAAAAGAGAAAGGTGCCAGTTAAACCAAGGTCGGCGTCCCTTTGGTTAGTTATGTTATCAACACCAGAAAATAGCTCGAAGTTTTTGCCAATACCCTGGGATGCGTATAGATTGAGCAAGTTAAAGCTCTTTTTAGGACCTCCTTGGGTTAGCAGAATGTCAGAGGTATGCTCAGAGGAGAACGAAACGCTCGTTTTTGAAAATGGCTTCCAATTTAGCTGGCTTACCAACCTATGCCTTGGGCGCTGAGTAAGTCTCTGATTTGCTTTTTCGTCATAAGCCTCAAGAAAAGTATAAGATAGCCTAAGCCCGAGGTTTTTGCTAAGCCTTGAATCAAAAGAGAACTCAGCCCCTGATATAGATGCTTCCCCGATATTTCTGTAAGTTGCCCCAAGAAATCCGGGTGGCAAGGGTGTATCTAAGATTGGACAGGCTGCCGGTGCTCGCCCGCGAGTGTTGTCACAAACAATCGCCAGCTCAATTAAATCCTTAGCCTTTAGATAAAAACCGCCAACCCTTAGAGAGACTTTATCAAAGTCCTTTTCCAAGGCGATATCAAAGCCTTGCGTCTTTTCGCTCTTTAGGTTTTCATTGCCGTTAACAAAGTAGTTAGAAAATCTAAAGAATATGAACCTTTCGCGAAATGGCGGGTTGCGAAAGCCCTGAGAGTAGCTTGCTTTCAATCTTAAAGTTTCAGAAATATTGTAAGTTAAACCTGCCCTCGGGCTTATATCTGCCTCTCCTTCACTACTATCGTCGTATCTAACCCCTAAAACCAAAAAAAGTTTGTCAGAGACAAACCACTCGTCTTGTAAATAGACGCCGTAAAAGTCCCCCTCGACTCTATATAGGTTTTTCCTCCCTTCCAATGCGCCCCTGTCAATCACAGACAACAGCCTTCCTCTTCCGAGCCTCGTTGTATCAACGCCTTCTTTTCTATACTCGCCACCAACGGTTATCCTATGGGTGGTAAAGGCATCAAAGCTTAAATTCCCCTCTAAGACACGAAGGTAGAATTTTTGGTCGTCAAAGCGCAAAAATCGCCCGGATGGAATCTCGTATTGCTTTAGGTCAGTCTCGAGCTCCGAGCTATAGCCTCTTAAGAAAACCCTCAAGTTATCGCCAGAATGAGTAAAGGAAAGCGATAGGTTTGTCCTTTTATCCTCGTTTTTAGTCTTTGCCAAAACGCTCGTGCCAACCCTTGGGACTGTAGAGGTAAAGATTTGCTCGGGTTTATTTTGTTGAAATCCCGCATCAAAGCGTAGCTTGCTCTGACCCTTTTCGTCAAGGTAGAAAAAGAGGTTAACCCCAACTTCGCTAATAAGCTGGGAAGTATCTACACTCTCTCTTGTGGATTTGTTTATATACATCTCTTGGTCTTTATAGCCTGCAAAAACACCCACATTGAATCTACCAAGCCTGCCTGTATAGGCACCAACGGTAACTTCTTTCACCTCAGGCTCGTTTGAGGAAGTGTATTTGCCAGCCTTGAACCTTATCCTAAACTCTGGATTTTGAGGCTCTCTGGTTATAACATTTACGACCCCACCAATCGCATCAGAGCCGTAAAGAACGCTTGCCGGACCTTTAAGGACCTCAACCCTCTCAAAGTTTCCAAAAAACAGCCTGTCAAGGTCAAAGTCCCTGTCAGTCGTTGAGGCAATGCGCCTTCCGTCTATCAAAACAAGAACCTTGTCTGCGTCAAAGCCTCTTATGCTGAAAAACGACCTTCCGCGATTTAAATTCTTATAAGAATATAAAGAGCTGTCGGTAAGAGATAGGTCCCTTAATACCCCAAAGCGACCAAGCGCATCAAGCTCGCCCCTGTTTACAACCTTGGCAGGTGAAGGAACCTGCTTTAGCTTAAGCTCCTGACGGGTTGCCGAGATGACAACCTCTTCAAGCTCTGTCTCTTTGGCAAAAACTACGCCCACCAGCGACATAAGCAAGGCCAATCTCTTCATCTCTCTACCTCTTCAAAAATTCTAAACTTAATATAAAAGAAACTTATAACGCGCTTCGCGCAAAGTCAACCTGAGGTCTCTTTAACCCTATCGACCAACCTCTTAAGCTCTCGCTCAAGCGAGCAAACCCCGTGCGAATGACAAAAGATGCACCTCTCTTTGGCATAGCTCTTAGCAAGTTTTACCATGTTATGCCCAACGAGCGAAGTAAAGACAATAACAAAATCAGCACAAGCGAGCGCGCTATCGATGTTTTGCTGGGTCTCTTGATTTATAAACCTCAGCTCAATTCCATAGCGCTTTGAGAGCTCTTTGACCCTGCTTTTCATCCTATCATGTCCGCCAAGCACCACGCACCTCATTTCATAACCTCCTACCGCCTAAATCATACTAAGATTGAAATCTGATGTCAATAACTACCACATCCCCAAAGTATGGTATCTTGGTTTATGTGCAAGACATCTTGCTATCTTTGCTCTTGGTTTTACTCGCTATTCTTAGTCTCTTTTCTCAAAGTGCACAGCTAAGTGTGATTTTGTTTGGTCTTTTTGGAAGCGTTCTTGCAATCATCTGGCTAAGGCTTTCTGCGCCTGATTTAGCAATAGTCGAGCTACTCCTCGGGGCTGGCGTTTCCACTGCCTTGATGATGAAGCTCGCATACACCCAAAGGGCTTTTTTAGAACGCATAAGCATTATTAGAATGATTAAATCCTCGCTCCTTAGCGCTTTATTCTTTGTTTGGATGGTATTCCCTTCCATAAGCCCCCCGGACATTGAGAGAATAAAACCGCTTGTTCTTGAAAATTTAAAATTCTCAGGCGTTGAAAGCCCTGTAACTGCTGTTTTATTAAACTTCAGAGGTTATGATACCTTGCTCGAGGTCTTAGTTATAACGATAGCAATCATAGGGGTTTTGAATCTAAATCTAAAACAGAAAGACTTTCATCTAAAAAGTGACTTCGAGCGCTCTCTTGCGAGCATTTTATTGCCACCAGCGGTTTTTTTCAGTTTTTATATTACCTATCTTGGCTTTAGCAATGTCGGTGGTGCGTTTCAAGGCGGGGTTTTGTTAGCAGGGGCTTTCATCTTAATGGCTTTAACTCACGACGAGCTTAAAACCATCCACGTAGCAACGAGCGCTCTCGGGCTATTTATCTTCACCCTTATTGCCATAATTAGCAGCTTCCTTGGTAAGGGATTTTTATACATAAGAGGCGAAATTGCAACGTATAGCATAATGCTCATAGAGCTCGGAATTTTAATCTCAACGGGCGCTTTGCTGTTTTTTGCCTTTAGAGGCAGGTCTTAAAGCATATACCTCGACACATCCACATCCTCAACCAAGCTTGTGAGCTTACTTTTAACAAACGCAGCGTTAATGATGATTCTTTGACCATACAGTTCATCTGCGACAAATGAGAGGTCTTCGAGCAACTTTTCCACGATTGTATGAAGCCTTCTTGCGCCTATGTTTTCAACCCTTTGGTTTACCTGCTCTGCTATGTTAGCAATTTCTTCAATAGCGTCGTCGGTAAATTCAATCTCGAGTCCCTCCGTTTTAAGGAGCTCTTTATACTGGCGTATGAGCGCGTTTTTTGGCTCTTTTAAAATCCTTACAAAATCAGAGCGAGTAAGGGGTGATAGCTCGACCCTTATGGGGAACCTGCCTTGAAGCTCTGGCATGAGGTCAGAGGGGCTTACATTGCTAAAAGCCCCTGCTGCTATAAAAAGTATATGGTCGGTCTTTATCTGTCCGTATTTGGTCTTAACAACCGTGCCCTCTACTATTGGAAGTAAGTCCCTTTGCACGCCCTCGCGGGAAACGGAGTGAGAACCCTCGTAGCCCTTTACGGCTATTTTGTCAATCTCGTCTATGAATATTATTCCAAAGTCCTGAGCACGCTGGATTGCCTCTCTGGCAAGCTCGTCTCTGTCAATAAGTTTGTCTGCTTCCTCCTCTTGAAAGAGAGCGAGTGCTTCTTTTACCTTTAGCTTGCGCTTTTTCGAGCCAAGCGAGAAACTGCTCATGAGCTGGGAGATTTGCTCCTCGAGCTCTTCGAGTTCTGGCGGTCCTGCAATCCCCAGTATAGGACCGGACTTTTCCTTTACATCTATCTCTATGACCCTGTCGTCAAGCTCACCGCTTCTGAGCTTTTCACGAAGCGCCTCGCGCCGCGATGGGTCGGCTTCTGTCTTTGACGCAAAGGAATATTGCTGCGGAACTAAGTAATCAAGAACCCTGTCTTCTGCGCTCTTTTTGACGCGCTCGCTAACTGCCTTTACGCGCTCGCTTCTGACCATTTGAAAAGAGACCTCTACGAGTTCTTTAACCATTGAGTCAACGTTTCTACCAACGTATCCAATCTCGGTATAGCGAGTTGCCTCCACCTTTACAAACGGAGCTCTAAAGAGCTGCGCAACCCTTCTTGCAATCTCGGTTTTACCAACGCCCGTTGGACCAATCATCAAGAGGTTTTTGGGGGTGACCTCTTCTTGCATCTCTTTTGATAAGAGTTGTCTTCTGTAGCGGTTTCTTATGGCAATTGCAACCGCCCTTTTCGCTGATTCTTGACCAACTATAAATTGATTTAGCTCATCCACAATACGCTTTGGCGTAAGCTGTTTTAAAAGCTCAAAGGATGAAATACTCTGCATTTAAGAGCTCCTTGGGGACTTGTTTAACGCTGCGGACCAGATTCTGAAGATAATTATCAAGGTCATCTGGAAAGGTTTCAAGCTCAAAAGGCGCTGGAAAGACCATTCTTATTAGCTCAACTGGGGGATAGCCAACGCCTATTGCCGGCGTTATTTGACCTATGGAGCACATACTCGCAAACTCATAGACCCTCTCGTAGGCTGACTTAAGCGCAAGCCCGAGGTTGCGAGACCTTCTGCCGCGTTTATTAACTTCATAAACTACTACATTGTTTGCATCTTTCAATAATCTGTCAATGTCTTTAACGACTCTTAAGAAATTCCAATCTTTATAAAACTCGACGTAGTCAACATCTGGTAATTCAAAGCGAATCGTATACATGTGAATAAGATACCTATCCGCAAAGACATCCGCGTAAAATAAAACCTCCCTTGACTCCATATGGCTTAAATATAACCTATGAAGCTGAGGTTAGAAAGCGAGGAAGAGCTTAGGGCTCTTGGGCGAAAAATCGGTGCGAATATCAAGCTCCCGAAGGCAATATGCCTTAAAGGGGAATTAGGAAGTGGTAAAACAACCCTCGTAAAAGCTATAGCTGAGGGTATGGGCATACTAAATGGCTTTCAGGTGAGAAGCCCGACCTTTACCATCCTTAACTGCTATGAAACCTCAAGAGGAAGGCTCTATCACGCAGATTTATACAGGGTAGGCGAGCTATCGCTCGATGAGTTTTCGTTTGATGGACTGCTAATCGTAGAGTGGCCTACTGGAAATATAAAGTGTGATTGCACGATATTATTTGAAATTCAAGGCTATTCACGAATTCTTGATTTTTCAATGTGTGAAGAGCTTTTACAAACTTGATTCAGAGATTTTAAAGATATCTTGCGGTTTTTTAGCTCAAGCATGCTAATCGTCGCATTATCCATATGTATGCTCCAGAGCTTTTCAAGACCTATCCCGAGCGCAAGGCAAACTACTGCATGAAGAGTACCACCATGGGCGACTATGAGAATTTTATTATGCTCAAGTTTTAATATACTCTCAAAGAAATCTTCAACTCTTTGTTTAAAAGAATTCATATCTTCTTGTGTCGGTAAAGGGTTTTGAAGAGGGTTTTTAAGCCAGTCGCTCATGATATCCCTTTTGGTTTTCAAAAGCTCTGAGAAGCTCTCGCCCTCAAAGTTTCCGAATGACATCTCCCTTATTCGCTCATCCTTAACAACCTCTAAATTAAGAACGTCGCTTATTGTTAAAGCAGTCTTGAGAGCTCTCCTTTGCGGGGAGCTGATAATTAGCTCTATCCCTTGGTCTTTTAAAGCCTTGGCACACATCCTTGCTTGCACAAAACCAAGTGGCGTAAGGTCGCTATCTAACTTGCCTTGGAATATCCCTTTCTCGTTTAGCTCGCTCTGGGCATGCCTGACGAGATAAATTAGCTTGTCCATACTAAACTTATGTAGTATATTTTTAACAAAGAGGGGAGAAATGAAGTTAGCAATCTTTGTATTATCCTTGGCAACGACAGTATTAGGAAATGAGCTTTGGGAATACACTTACATAGCCGAAGAGCAAAAAGGCGGCAAAACAATCAAACAAAAGCCAATCACCATGCGTAGCTGCCTGAAAGATAGCTACAGCGGCATGCAAAACATAAAGCTGCCAGACCAAAGCTCGAAAAGCCCTGATTGCAAGCTCGTATCTACGCCGGCGGATTTTAACAAACTTCCAATGACGCTAAAGTTTAACTGCACCGAAGGGGGCAAAAAATACACGATGGAACAAACCTTCATAAAGCAAACGAATAAGGAAATGGAAATACACATCCTAATGCGCTATGAAAACGGCGATACTAAAAAGGCACAGATGATAGGCAAATATATCGGGAATTGCAAATAAAGGAGGTTTAGCATGAAAAAAGCACTTTTTGCACTTTTAATAACAGGGGCAAGCGTATTTGCTCA
>JANWVD010000150.1 GCA_025057715.1 Aquificaceae bacterium
GGTATTATCAAGATGATAGTGAACTCTTGCTAATCTGAGTGATATCTCAGGCCCAGAAATACCGTTATTTAATAGAGCTTCGTAAATCCCAAGAGCCCCTCTGAAGTTATTCTCCTGTTCAAGCACTTGCGCAAGCTCAAGCTGTGCCTCAAGGTAAAGAGGGTTATAGGCGCTTGCTTTTTTAAGGTTATAAAGGTATTGCTCTCTATCACCGAGTGCTTGGTAAACCTTCGCAAGCTGGAAGAAGGCAAGGTGTTTTTGCGCAAAAGCCTCGTCTTTTATTGCTTCGTGGAGAGCCTCTCTTGCTCTTGTGTAATCGCCTTTGCGATAAAAGAGTATCCCAAGGTTTAGCTTTGCTTCTGTGAAATCTTTGTTTATCTCAAGAGCTTTTTTAAAGGCCTGCTCTGATTTATCAAATTCTTTAACTTCCATATAGGCAAGACCCAAGGAATTAAAAACCTTTGGCTCGCTCGGGGCAAGCTGCGAAGCTTTAAAAAAGTTTGCGATAGCTTCAGAGTAGTTTTTTGCAGAGAATGCAGATAACCCTAACTCATAATGATATTGCCATTGAGCTTCTTTTACTGGTTCTTCCGCGCTTTTACATCCAAATAGGGCTATCAATACGGCTATAGTTAAAATTACCCTCATTTTACTAAGATGGCATCCCCAAACTCTCTTTTGAGCTTTCTAATGTCAGCCCTTATATCTTCAGATTTCAGAGTTAAAACAATTTTGTGAAAGTTTCCATCCTTTACTATTTCAGAGTTATAGCCTTTTTCTTTTGCCATGTTTGCTAATTTTAGGGCGTTTTGCTCTGTCCGAAAGGCCCCAATCTGCACTTTAAAGACCTCGCCCTGCTTTTGCTCTTTGGCATTCGCGCTTGCTTGTTTTTGCTCTTTCGGCTTTTCTTCCTTCTTAGCTTGCTTTGCTTCAGGCTTTACCTCAGCATCTTTAGCCTTTTGCTCTTCTTTTTGCTCCTTAGGTTTAGCCTCGGCCGTTGCTGGCGGTGGCTCTTGCTTTACCTCTTCTGATGGTTTTTGTTCCTCAGGCTGCTTTTTTATAACAACTTTTAAATCAGAAGGTTGTTGTTCCGCTTTTGAACTTTCCCACTTTTGAATACCCAGATAAACCACGCCCATGGCCGCAAGGACTAACACCGCAGCTATTAGCTTATCCTTTTGCATACTTTCCCTCCGCTTAGATATTATACATCAGAAACTACGCATTAAGTTCCTTAGCCTTGAAAGCTCGTCAAGAGACCCAAACCTATTGTCTTTCACTACCCCATAATACATAAACGAGAAGCTCCTAAGACCCAAAGAGTAAAGCCTTCTTAAATACTCAACCCTTGCCATTTCCCTTGCATCCTCTGCAACAACATCAGCCCTGTGGTTATTAGGCATATAATGTGCAAGATGTATTGGTTTTCTGTAGCTACTGTAAAACTCGCAGTTTCTTAAAATCCTTTGTGGATTTCCATATCCCCCGCGCTCTGAAGCTTTAAAGTCCATCATACTTTGGAAAAATATTGCATTTGATGCATTAATAACCGGCTCAAAAAACCTTATAAAATCAACCCCCTCAGGAAATTCAACTAACCATCCGCCAAAACAAGCCCCATAGTCGCTATTTGGAAGCATGCGCCTAATTTCGTCTATTGCCCTAAGCAAGTTTGCGCGAAGCGCGTTAAAGTAATCTCTCGTTTCGTTACTTATCACATCCGTGTGCGGAATTCTATGAGGACAAGAACTATCTCGTCTGC
>JANWVD010000151.1 GCA_025057715.1 Aquificaceae bacterium
AAGCCCGCATACCCAGCAAACGCAGTCACAACATGAAGGTAAAGCCAATAGCTCCTAAGAGCAGGCACCAAGGGCGCAATTTCAGAAGAGGCATAAGTAACAGCAAACGCACTTAAACCAAAAACAATCGGCACTACAAAAGCCCCAAGCGCTTGTATCCTGTATTTTTGATACAAAACGACAAAAATCATCCCAACGGCAAAGCTCCAAAATGTCAAAGCCTCAAAAAGGTTGCTCCAAGGCGGATGAAAAGCCCCCATCTCAAAGGTCTGGATGCCCCTTCTTACCATACCCGCAAGGTTTAAGCTAAGCCCAAAGTAAAGGCTCGCCCACGCGATAAATTCCAAGGCTCTTTCGCGAAACACTGCACTAACTACGAACAAAAGCGCACTAAGGGCATACACCGCAGCCGCGGACTTATACCAAAAGACATTATCAACACCGCTAAGCGCAAACAAAGGACCTGACAATACCACAAAGAGCCAAGTAGGAAACTCTCTTATCTCTAAAGCTCGCATATTTTTATAAATATAATCCTCGAACCGCGCTTCGCGCGATTTATACTTAAGCTATAAGTGAAGGGCTGGCTTGAGTCTATAGGCAATGCGACGATGTTAACCCTGTGGGGTATATACTACCTTTTTAAAAGCCCGCCGAGGATGACCCACTTTATAAAGCAGCTCTCATCGCTGGCTTTTGATAGTCTCCCCGTGGTTTTGATAGTAGCTCTATTCTCCGGCGGCGTGCTTGCGCTTCAAGCCTATAGCACCTTTAGCAAATTTAACGCAGAAGCGCTCATTGGCGCTTTGGTTGCTATCTCGATGGGAAGGGAGATAGGTCCTGTTTTAACTTCGCTTATGGTCGTTGCCCGCGTTGGCTCTGCTATGAGCGCGAGCATAGGCACGATGCGAATAACCGAGCAAATAGACGCTCTTGAAGTGATGGGCATAAACCCAAAGAGCTTTCTAATAGCGCCAAGGCTCTTTGCAGGAATCATAGGATTGCCCTTGCTTGTTATATTAGCAGATGTGGCAGGTATAATCGGCGGATGGTTAGTCGCAGTAGAGCTATTTAATGTAGAAAATAGCCTCTTTTGGGCGCGCATGCGCGAGCTTGCCGAGCTTCACGATTTCCTCGGCGGTATTTATAAGGCTTTCTTTTTCGGCTTTGTCTTAAGTGCCGTTAGTTGCTACTTTGGCTTTTATGCAGATGGCGGCACAGAAGGTGTAGGGCGAGCTACAACCAACAGCGTCGTGACATCCTCTATGCTAATCTTGATATCAGATTATTTCCTAACCGCCATAATCTTTTAAAAATGCAAATAAAGTCGGCAAAGGACGCAAGAATCTACATGTCCGTAGAGCGCACCTACCTTGGCTATATGAAAACGGGCGTATATACAATCTCATTTTCCCTTTACTTAGAAAAGCTCGAAATACTCTTTACATATAAAAACATCTCTCAAAATATGAAAGCTCTAATTCTTTTCTCAACGGCTCTAAGCATATTGTTAGTGATAATTGGCATACTTTACTTCAAAAAGAGCATCAAACACATAGACTCAGGCATAGATGTAAAACCCCAAGAAACCACAGACCCCCGAATCTACATGGCTGCAGAAAGGACATTCCTTGCTTGGATAAGAACCTCCATAGCTTTAATAATCTTTGGTTTTGTCATAGAGAAGTTTGAATTCTTCCTCATGCAGCTTGAAAAAGTCTTCGGAATTCACCTTCCACACGAACACAAGCCTCTCATTAG
>JANWVD010000152.1 GCA_025057715.1 Aquificaceae bacterium
TGATATTTACACTCTTGATAACTTCTCCCCGGAAGATATAAAAAAAGCTGTTGATATTAAACCAAATAACGCCATATACGAAGTATCTGGCGGAATTAGCTTAGAGAATGTGCATCAATACGCAATTAAAGGCGTTGATTATATATCCTCTGGCTCTATAACCCATTCAGTTAACGCTATTGATATGAGTTTAAGAATTATTTAAGACCTCGAAAATGTCTGAGAGAGTTCTTTGAGGTAGTCTTTTATGTTAGGTAATTCCTCAAGCTTCCAGCGCCAATTGCCAAAGGTAGTCGCAGGGGTGTTATACCTACAGCTTTCATCAAGCATTAGAATATCCTGCATAGGGACTATGCAAAGCTCGCTCACAGAAGCGTAGGCAAATCTTATGAGACCTTCCAAAGACCCAAAGTAGCTAAGAAAAAAATCCCGCGAAGCGGGGTTTAGTGTATTTATAAAAGATTTTAGGGGGGGAAGGTCGTGGGTGGTGGTATAAACCGCGCACTTAAGAGAGTGGTTGTGAGGAAGGTGGATTGAGTCTTTGTCAAGAAGTCCAAAGGCAAGCACGCGGGTTGAATAAAGCCCGAAGCGCTCCCTGAGGGAATTGACCCTTTGGTCGATGATGCCAAGGTCCTCCGCTATTAGCTTGGCGTTTGGGAAGGTTGACCTTAATGTGCTAAAGAGATCTTCGCCGGGGGCGTCTTCCCACTCGCCTATAGATGGTTCACCGCGGGTTTTATAAAATGCGCAAAAGCCCCTGAAGTGGTCAATGCGAATAAGGTCAAAGAGTTCCAAAGCGCGCCTTAGGCGCAAAATCCACCACGAAAAGCCCTCGGCTTTGTGGGATTGCCAATTGTAAACTGGGTTGCCCCAAAGCTGTCCGCTTGGGCTAAAGTAATCTGGGGGGACCCCAGCTACGAACTCTGGCTCCCCCTCTTTTGAGAGCTGAAAGAGCTCTGGTCTTTGAAACGTATCGGCACTTATTGGTGCTGGGTATATGGGCATATCCCCGATGAGAAAAACGCCGAGCTTATTTGCAAACTCCTTTAGGGCTTTGAATTGTTTTTGGAAAATGTATTGCTCAAAGTAATAGAAGTTAACTGCCTCTTTATCTGGGCTATCTTGCCAAAGCTCAAAGAGCTTAGCAGAAGGGTTTTTAGTTAAAAGCGCGCTAAAGCGCGCGTAAGAATCAAGCCAATAATGATTTTGCTCGCAAAAGTCGTAAAAGTCCTTTGTGGGAGAAAATTCCCTAAAGGCTTCCTCAAGAGCTCTCTTTTTAAGAGAGTAAAGAGCTTCAAAGGGAACTTTTGAGTAAGAAGTCAATCTAAGCCCCTCAAGGGTTTGCTTTTTTATTAACCCATCTTGGAAGAGTAGCTCTGGGCTTATTAAAAGGTAGTTGCCAGCAAACAAAGAGGTGCTATAGTATGGGGAGTTATCATGTTTATAAAGGGTTGGATGAATGGGCAAGATTTGCCAAAGGGAGTGTTTGCTCTCAGACAGCAGCTTTACAAACTCGTATGCAGATTGCCCGAGGTCCCCTATGCCAAAATTAGATGGTAATGAGCTAATGTGGAGTAAAATACCAGCCTGACGCCTTCTCATCAGAGGCGATTATACTGGAGGTAAGAATGGCAAAAGGGACAGTCGCTAACAAAATCTTGCAAGCGCACTTAGTTTCAGGCAAGTTAGTAGCCGGCGAGGAAATAGCAATCAAGATTGACCAAACACTTACCCAAGACG
>JANWVD010000153.1 GCA_025057715.1 Aquificaceae bacterium
TAGGGCGATTGTCGCCCCGTTATTTAAAAGAGTAGATATGGATGGTCCTGAAAGACCACTTACTGCGCCGATTAGCCCAGCCATGTTTAAAAGAGTATTAACAAAGTATGTCCTTTTGAGCTTTTTCATCGTGTGTGTTGATATATCCAAAGCATCTACTAAGTGCCAAAGGCTATCTCCGATAACTATGTCTGCAACATCTATGGCAATATCTGTCCCGCTTTTTAAGGATATACCGACATCAGAACAAGAAAGTGCCGGAGAGTCATTTACCCCATCACCCACAAATGCGACGACATTTCCAGCGGCTTTTAACTCACTAACAACCTTTGCCTTTTCTGCAGGAAACACCCTTGCGTAAAACTTACTTAGTCCAAGCTGTTTTGATATGTAACTTGCTATACCTTCGTTGTCGCCGGTGCAAAGAATAACCTCTTTTCCGCGCTTTTTTAGCTCAGATACGACGTCCTTGGCTTCTTCGCGAAGCGGGTCTTTGAACGTTAAAAGACCTACTATCTTTTTATCCTTGACTAAATAAAGAACAGACTTCGCTTCAGAGTGAAACTTATCTACGAGTTTTCTTACCTCTTGAGATATTTTTACGTGTTTTTTATTCATAAACCTCGTGCTACCTAACATAAACTTTTCATCATTTATGTTTGCTTCTATGCCAAGCCCTATATGATACTGCGAGTTTTCTCTTTGCAAGAGTTCTATAGAGCGAGATTCTGCGAGCTTTAAAATGGCTCTTGCAACTGGGTGAGTTATCCTTTGCTCGAGCGATGCGCTGTATCTTAAAACCTCTTCTTCGCTAATTTCTAAACCAACTACATCTTCTATTACCGGATTTCCAACTGTCAAAGTCCCCGTTTTATCCATTACAAACATGTCAACCTTTGAAAGCGCTTCTAACTTCGAGCCGCTTTTTATTAAGATTCCAAGCTCAGAGGCTTTCGCAATCCCGGATAGGACGGTCAGAGGCGTCGTTAGGTGAACGCCCGTATGAAAGTCTATTATCAAAGCAGAGGACAATCTACTCGTGTTTCTGGATATTACCCAAGCGCCAAGCCCGAGACCTATCGTAGGGACCACAAACTTATTTGCAAAATCGTGTGCTTTTTGTTGCAAGTTAATTGGTTCTTTTATGCTTTCTTCTACTATCCTCGCTATTTTTGCAACTACCGTGTTTTCTCCCACCTCTTCGACATTGATGTATAGCTTGCCATCCTCGACAAACGTCCCTGCATAAACCTTATCGCCTGCTTTTTTATGAACTGGATTGGATTCGCCCGTCAAAGATGCTTGATTAACAAGCGCATCACCCTCTTTTACCACCCCGTCAACCGGAATCTTCTCGCCTGCGTAAACGGCTATCAACTCCCCTTTAGATAAATCAATGGCTTTTACTCTTATTACCTGACCATCTTCGGCAATCTTCCAAGCCATGTCTTCTTTGTAAGAGAAGAGCTTCTCAATCTTTTCGTAAGCCTTACTTTCCACGAGGGAAGATAGATAGTCCCCTAAATTCAGCAAAAACACCATCACCTGCGCCGAAAGCGGCGAGCCACTAAAGCAAGACATAACTATCGCGCTTGCATCTAATACGTGAACGTCTAAGTCACTGCGCTTCAAAGAGGCAATTGCTTTT
>JANWVD010000154.1 GCA_025057715.1 Aquificaceae bacterium
GCCAAACTTGTCAATAGGTATAATTCCTCTTATGAAGGTAGAACTGCTTAACGCAAAGGCGGACGAAGTTAAAATGTCAGTTGCTATCTTCGTCTTTGAAGACGAAGAGATTAGCGCAAGACTGAAAGAATCTACACTAAAGAAGATAAAGGAGATTGCTTCCTTTGAGCGCTTTAAAGCCAAGGAATCGGCCATCCTTAAGCTAAATATTGAAGAATACGGGACTGTGTATCTTTGCGGTCTTGGGAAAAGAGAGAGCTTTAACTTAGATAAGCTAAGAAGAGCATCGGCTGCTCTTATAAAGAGTATTAAACGAGTTGGACCCAAAGAGGTTGCAATAGACGCCTTTGAAAAAGACTCTGACTCAGTAAGAGCTATCGTAGAAGGCGCTCAGCTTGGGCTATATAGCTTCGAAGAATATAAAACAAAAGGCGAAAATAACTCGCCAGATAGAATTTTGATACTATCAAACGACGAGAAGGCGTTTAATCTCGGCATCTTGTTTGCAAAAGCTCAGCTATTTGCTCGCGACCTTGCCAATCAACCACCGAATATCATTAACCCTGTTTCTTTAGCAGAAAGGGCTTTGGCTCTCTCAAGAGAACTCGGACTTGAATGCGAGGTCTTTGACGAAAAAGAGCTTGAAAAGATGGGGATGAACGCTCTTTTGAGCGTTGGTAAGGGCTCAGATACACCCCCAAGGCTGGTTCATATAACATATAGACCCCAAAACCCAAAGGACAAGATTGCAATTGTGGGCAAAGCTCTTACCTTTGATAGCGGGGGCTTAAATATCAAAACCGGCGATTATATGCGCGGGATGAAGTATGACAAATCCGGCGCTTGCGCTGTGCTTGGGGTCGTAAAAGCCTTGCCAGAGCTTGCGCCAAACGTTGAAGTTCACGCAATTTTTGCAGCAGCCGAGAATATGCCATCTGGCAAGGCTTATAGACCCGATGACATAATAAAGACAAAAAATGGCAAATACATCGAGATTGACAACACAGACGCAGAGGGCAGAGTAACGCTTGCAGACGCGCTTAGCTTTGCTTGCGAGCTTGGTATTTCGAAGCTCATTGACCTTGCAACCCTTACCGGCGCTTGTATGGTTGCGCTTGGTGAATATACCGCGGGGCTATTTAGCAACGATATAGAACTCTCAACGCTTCTAAAGGAAGCTTCAAAATTCACAGGCGAAAGGCTTTGGGAGCTCCCACTTGACGATGAGAAACTTAGGGAAAAAATCAAAAGATGCGACGCTGATGTGGTAAACTCCGGCGGGCGATACGGAGGTGCGATAACTGCAGCCATGTTTTTGCAAGAGTTTGTAAAAGAGGGCGTAAAGTGGGCGCATCTTGATATTGCTGGGCCTGCCAATATGCGCGAGGATTGGGGCTATTACTCAAAAGGGGCAACCGGCTTTGGCACAAGGACGCTTCTTGAGCTAATTAGAAGGCTATGACAAAGGATATCATCAGAAAAATAGACATAGTCGATGTCATAGGTTCATACATACCGCTTAAGAAAACCGGCAATAGCTACAGTGCAAACTGCCCTTTTCATAAAGACGATACGCCTTCGCTATTTGTATCCCCATCAAGGGGAATCTTTAAGTGCTTTGGTTGCG
>JANWVD010000155.1 GCA_025057715.1 Aquificaceae bacterium
AAAAACTCAAACCCTGCCTTTAGCTTGCCCAAAGGTGATGCAGGGATGGACTTCATAGCCCTTGCGCTCTCGCTTCTTAAAAAGGAAGCAGAGAGCTCTCTAAAAAGTAGCAAAACATAGAGGAAAAGATTAACTTCGCCCTCTTTTAGAAAAAAAGAAAGAATGCTTAGGATGAAAACTTTGTCAACAAAGGGGTCAAAGTGAGCGCCAAAGTCCGTCTTTAGGCTCTTTCTGGCAAGCATGCCATCAAGCCAATCGCTTAGCCAAGCAAAGGCTATTAAAATCCCGGCTAACGCACTTTGGTCATTTTCAAGAAATACCAAAACCGGCAAAATCAGGATTAGCCTAAAGGTTGTTATTAAGTTGACCAAAGCAAAACGCCCTCTTTGAGACCCCAGTCGCTAACTATTAAACTATCCTTTCCAAAGAGCATGCAAGCGCGATAGAAAATGTAGATGCCAGAGACTATGACCTTTGAGCGCGCTGGCTCTATCTGAGGAAAGGCAGCTATTCTTTGCTCTGAATTCATACTGCAAAGCTGGTCGAGCCAAAACATCAATCTTGATAGCTGCAAGGTCTTTCCGTGAACTTTGGATGCATCATATGGGTATATGCCATACTCTATTGCACAAAGGGTGGTTATGCTACCGCCAACGCCAACTAAATAATCGCAAGATTTGATTGCGGATTTTATATTTTCATCAATAAAATTCTTAAGGCTCTCAAGCTCGTAAATTGTAGGCGGGTCTTTTTGCAAAAACTCCTCTGTTAGATTAACGACACCAAAGGGGAAGGAAATAACTGACCTCACCTGATTGTTAAACCCGTGGATAAACTCGGTTGAGCCACCACCTTGGTCTATGACGCAGATGCTTCCGTTTAGCTCAAGGCTGTGGGTTGCTCCCATGTAGGCAAGAGTGCCCTCGAGTTCTGGGGATAGAACCTCGAGCTTTAGCCCAAGGCGGTCTTTGACTAAGGAGATAAAATCCTGAGAGTTTTTCGCAACCCTGAGGGCTTGGGTCCCTACTGCCCTTATCTTTTGCGCGCCGAAGGCGCGCGCTTTATTTATTAATTCTTCCATTGCCAAGATTGTCTCCTCTGCCTGAAGGGGGTCAATATAGCCAGTTTGGGAAAGTCCCTTAGAAAGAGCCGTTATCCTTCCCTCTTCGTGAAGGATTGAGAGATTACCGTCAAGCTTAGCTATTGCAAGCCTTACAGAGTAAGAGCCGACGTCCAGACTTGCTATAATCATTTCAAGATTGCGCCCTCGGAAGCACAGCCAACGAGCTTTACATACCGCCTAAGCCAAGAGCTCTTTAGCTCCTTAACCTTTGGGACAAAGGCTGAGAGTCTTCTTTGAAACTCGCTTTCGTCAATTAGGAGTTCTAACTTTCTATTTGGGATGTCTATTAGAATCTCATCGCCGTCTTGGACAATGCCTATTGGACCGCCTGCGGCTGCTTCGGGGGCTATGTGCCCAACGCAAGCGCCTCTTGTGCCGCCTGAGAAGCGCCCGTCGGTAATTAACGCCACGGAATCACCAAGACCCATGCCCATAATTGCGGAAGTTGGCGATAGCATCTCGCGCATGCCGGGACCGCCTTTTGGA
>JANWVD010000156.1 GCA_025057715.1 Aquificaceae bacterium
AGGTCTTTCAGCCTTGCATAAAGAATCTTCATCGCCTTTTGACGGTTTTGAAACTGAGAGCGCTCGTCTTGACAAGATACCACCAGCCCGGTCGGGACATGCGTAATTCTTACTGCGCTTTCGGTTGTGTTGACGTATTGCCCTCCTGCGCCTGATGCTCTAAAGGTCTCAATCTTTAAATCTTTCGGGTCTATTTGGACCTCTGCTTCGTCTGCTTCCGGAAGGACCGCAACTGTAGCCGTTGAGGTGTGAATCCTCCCGCCTGATTCCGTGACTGGTATGCGCTGAACCCTGTGGACGCCCGTTTCGTGTTTTAAAAACGAATAAACGCCGTTTCCTTCAATTAACGCAATGACCTCCTTAAACCCGCCAAGCCCGGTGCGATTTGAAGATAGCAAGCTCATTTTCCAATTTTTGCTCTCTGAGTAGCGCTGATACATTAGCAACAGGTCTGCCACAAAAAGGGCTGCCTCTTCACCGCCCACCCCTGCCCTTATTTCCAAAATGACATTCTTCTCATCCCGCGGGTCTTTTGGAATTAGTAAAAGCCTGAGCTCTTTTTCCTTAAGTCTTAGCTTTTCGCTTAGGTCATAGACCTCTTCTTTGGCGAGCTCTTGGAGCTCTTGAGACTTTAAGAGCTCTTTTGCCTCCTCTAATTGCTCTTTGAGACGGGAGTATTCCCTGAAAGCTTCGTATATTGGCTCGATTTCTTTTAGCTCTTTGCTTAATTTTAAGTAGAGCTCTCGCTCGCTCGATAAATCAAGGTTAGCTAAGCTTAGATTTATCTCCTCGTAGCGCTTCTTTACAAAGCTAAGCCTCTCTTGTAGCTCGCCCGTCATTTACGAGCCTTCCATATAAGCAGGCTTTACCCTAAGTTTACCTGTATAAAAAGGATGGCACTTATTACAGGTTTCTATGTAGATAGTGCCACCTTTTGTGGTCATTAAGGTAAACTGATTCCCGCAAGCACACACAAAGTGCGTTGCTTTTAGCTCAGGGTGAATTCCGCTTTTCATCTATAACCTCCAGATTGGAGATTTTATACCGATTTAGCCAAAATTGACCTCAGAGTTTTGACAGCATCCTCGAGCTTTTCGGGTCTTGAGACGCTCCCTTGCACGAGGTCCTTACGCCCGCCGCCGGCGCCTTCTAACAGCTTAAACACCTCATTTGCAATATCAATCGCACTCAATCTTTCCGAAAGCTGACGCGAAAGCGCCAAAACAAAAGCCTTTCCTTCCCCTAAAAGCATGACTGCCACCTCTCCCTTTGCCCTTAGCTGGTCACAAGCGCTTAAGAGCTCTTTTCTATCTGCCCC
>JANWVD010000157.1 GCA_025057715.1 Aquificaceae bacterium
AAACTCAGCCGACCATTTTTTACGGCAGAGGAAGTCATTCGGCTAGCCAAAAATTGCCCGGAAATTTTTTTGCCCAATCAGGCAATAAAACAAAAAAGCGCACAGTCGGTGGATGAACGGGCGAAGGCAGAGCTAAGCTGAGCTATGCCACCGCCGTACGGTATTTTATCATATCCTCTGGGTGGACCAAATCGAGCAGCTCATAGATTTTCACGGGTTCGTTTTTGCCTTTGACCCGGATGATGTCCAATTCGCGCACATAAACACGGTCTTTTACTTTGGCATAGGTGAATTCTGAAATAATGATGCGCGTGCCGTATTGTTTGTTGGTGCCCTCAAGCCGGCTGCCCAAGTTGATGGTGTCGCCCATGACGGTGTAGTCCATTCGGTGTGAGGAACCCATGTTGCCAACAACCGCATAGCCGGAGTTGAGGCCAATGCCAATGTCAATGACGGGATAGCCTTGCTCTACCCAGCGTTGCTGCAGTTTCTTGAGTTCCTCGAGCTGCGCCAGTGAAGCGATGCAGGCGTAGTAGGCGTGCTCTTCGTTGGGGATCGGCGCCCCCCAGAAAGCCATGATCGCATCGCCCATGTATTTATCGATGGTGCCGCGGTAGCTGATGATCAAATCGGTCATGATCGAAAGGTACTCGTTCAAAAGCTGCACCAGGTTTTCTGGTGACAGCGTTTCTGAAATGGTGGTGAAGCCACGCACATCAGAGAAAAATACTGTTACCTCTTTCTTTTCACCCCCCAACTTGAGTGCATCAGGATTGGCCAAAAGCTCGTTGACCACATCTTTGGCGACAAATTTGGAAAACGTGCTGCGGATATATTTGACATTTTCCTCCTCGGT
>JANWVD010000158.1 GCA_025057715.1 Aquificaceae bacterium
CTTTTAAGGCTTTGCAAGTTGTTGTATTCAAAGGTAAGGGTTAGCTCCTTAACCGCTCTCGGCACGCCTCTGTTTCTTGTAGTAGTCCCTATATACCAGTCCTGCCAACCGTGGTATCCGCAAGAAGCTACGTAGTCTCTACCCGTGTATGCCCTTGCAAGCCTTACCGCAGCAGAGGTGGCGTCCGAGCCGTTTTTTCCGAACCTTACCATCTGTGCACAAGGTATGATTTCTGTAAGGAGCTCCGCCAACTCCACCTCAAGATAACTGGGCAGGCTAAAGACCGTCCCCTTTTCCAACTCCTCCCTTACCTTCTCCACTACTGGTTCAAAGGCATAGCCAAGTATGCAAGCCCCAAGACCCATGGTGTAGTCTATGTATGTGTTCCCATCAAGGTCTGTTAGCTTGCAACCTTTTCCCTCCTTCACAAAGAGCGGAGACGCACCAACAGAAAACTGAAGATAAGACTTGCTAAAGGTCTGAGAGCAATTAGGAATTAGTTTTTTTGTTTTCTCAAAATGTTTTAGGCTCTCTTTGAGCTTTATAGGCTTTCCCTTCAGGCCTCTGATAAACTCTTTGTCTTCTTCCAGAGATTTGAAGTATCCTTCATTAGGAATAATCTCCTTTTCTCTTTTTATGACTTCTGGATTTTCCTTTATGAGTTTTACCACATCCCAATAGGTAAAGTCCTCCCTACCTCCAAGAGCCTTAATGACCCTTTCAATTACCACTAAATCTTCTGGATAATCAAGGCTCAGGTGTATGTGGGAGAGGTCTTC
>JANWVD010000159.1 GCA_025057715.1 Aquificaceae bacterium
ATTTATCCTTTAGGTAGTCCTTCAGTGAATAGTAAAGTTTCTCAGTTGCCAACATACTTTTTAAATTATAGACCGCAGAAGACTCCTGTGTCCTGGATGGTTGCACTTCGTCTTTTTTGCAATATGTTGTATACTATAAACTTTAAGGCGCGTAGCTCAGCTGGCAGAGCGCCTCCCTTACAAGGAGGAGGTCGGCGGTTCGAGTCCGCCCGTGCCTATTTCCTAAAGTGTTTAGTCACACCTTTATTGAATTCTAAGGAGGGTGGGTCAAGAGTGTTTTAAATTTCTCCAAAACGAGAAAGACAAGGTTTATGGTATAAATGCCACGAAAAGCCATGTTTAGGTATTAGACACAGCGTTTAACCACAACAGGACTTTTTCTTCCGCCACCTTCTCCACCAGAGAAAGGCAAGTCCTGAGAATAAAAGAGCTAAGGTCAGGTATTCCAAAACCAGCTCCCCAATCTGTAAGCAAAAAAGCCCATAAGCCAGCCAAGCATCAGGCTGTAGGTAAGAAAGAG
>JANWVD010000015.1 GCA_025057715.1 Aquificaceae bacterium
TCGGTGACCCAGTCTCCAATCCCTGTGTTGCGGCACACCCAGTCTGAGGCTTCATAGGCAACGTAGCAGACTGCGGCTAAACCCACAGCGTATGCCACGATGAGCCATGCCTTAAAAAAGACGGATACCACCTAACCGAAGCAGGCACGTTGCTTTATAGCCTTGCAATATACTCAAAAGTCAGCAAGGCGCTCGAAAGATGAGCTCTTCGTCAGGCGGACTTGACGCTTTAAGGGGGCTCCTTAGCCTAACGGTCTTAGCCTATCACTACTTTGCGCTATTTTACCCTGACTCAAACTTAATCCCGGGCGGATATCTTGCAGTAGAGGTGTTTTTTGTTCTCTCTGGTTATCTTATTACAAAAAGCCTAAAATCAAGGTTTAGTAAAAAAAGCCCCAAAGATGCCCTGCTTGAATTTATCCAAAGGAGATTTTTTAGAATCTTTCCCGGCCTTTTATTTTTATTAATTACCTGCTTAATATCCTACAATCTTCTTGGTGCACAGGGGCAAAACCTGCTCTCTCAATCCATTTTTGCACTCTTTGGCGTTTACAACTACTATTTAACTCTCAGGCAAGTTGACTACTTTGAGCAATTTAACCCCCTTGCCCTGACACATCTTTGGTCGCTCTCTATTGAAATCCAGCTCTACCTGCTCTCCGGGGTTATTTTTTTTATTTTTAAAAACCCAATCCGCGCCTTCGGCGCGATTTTTTTTATATCCCTGCTTTTTCAATCCCTTTACGCATTAGCTGTCTTTAAAAGCGAGCTTGCCTATACCCATACAGAAGCGAGAGCCTATGGCTTTGCTTTGGGTGCAATCCTTGCAATGAGAGAGTTTAATCAACCAAGGGGGAATATCCTACCAGTTTTCTCACTTTTAGGACTTATCGCACTTTTTGGACTCGCGGACATTTATAACGAGCTTTCCTATCCGCTTTGGTTTTTACTTGCAGACATACTTGGTGCTACTTTGATAATATCTTTAAGGGGAGAAAATGCATCAGCGCCCTTAAGATGGTTAGGAAAGCGCTCTTATCTACTTTATTTATTCCATTATCCAGTGTTTGTTTTGCTAAAAGAAAACATGCAAGAGCCGACTTTGAGCGCGTTAATAATCGCAGCTTTGGTAATTTTAGCACTTTGCGAGCTTGGGCATAACCTTTTAGAAAAACCATACTATGGTGAAAGCATATCATTTGCAAAAGCAGGCGCAGGGTTGATAACTTATGGTTATATACTGTCTATTTTAACGATAAAAGAACCTCATAAAAGCAAAGAAAAACCTATTTTAGATAACTTTAATGCACAAATAAATCTTAACACAAGCTTAACAACCATAAAGCCGAATAAGACCACGC
This sequence comes from Aquificaceae bacterium, assembly GCA_025057715.1. Lineage (GTDB taxonomy): Bacteria > Aquificota > Aquificia > Aquificales > Aquificaceae > JANWVD01. Next base: position 1,362 of record JANWVD010000015.1, read on the forward strand.
AAGAAAAGCGCTGTCAGGCGCTCTTAATAGGGGACTCTGTGATGCTCGGTGCTTCAGATTACATAAGAAAGCGCTATCCTAATGTCATCCTTGATGCCAAAGTAGGCAGGCAAGCAAGGGAGCTCCCAGAGCTGCTAAAATCTCATAGAGAAAACTTGCTAAATTGCAAAAATCTTATTTTGCATCTTGGAACAAACGGGGTGGTAAAAAGCTCACAACTAAAGACCGCGCTTGCAGAGGTCCCGCCTGATGTAAAAATCTACATAATCACGGTTAACGCACCAGTCTCTTGGAAAAAGCAAGTTAATAAAACCCTCGAGAGCATATCAGCAGAACAAAAATACGAACTTTTGCGCTGGGATGAATTTAAAAACCCATCATTTTTTGCAAAAGATAGGATACACCTAACATCCTCTGGTATAAGAGCATACACAGAGCTGATTGCAAAGAGTGCAAAATTGCAATGAACGACCTTGCTTTAGTGTTTTTAAAGATTCAAAAGCGTCTTGCTTTAGCCTGTGTTGTCGAGGTTAAGAAAAACACGGGAACCCTACCTTTTACGAGCTATATAGAGTATCCTTCCCGCAAGCCGGAGGATTATTCAGTTGCAGCAATGCCGACACTCATTCTGACCGGCTTTGAATATCAGGAATTTTTAAGCTTAGAAAGACGCACAGCAGTGGTTAGCTTGGCAAGATTTACGGAGATAGAGAGCTTCAAAGGGCTTTGGCAAGCCATGCAAGATGTGCTTTTGGTATTGTATAATCCAAGTCTGGGAGGTTAGCTAATGAGTCTTAACTACGAAGAAGCCCTTGAGCTTGCGAAAAAGTACATCAAGGACCTTAGCGCAGATGCGCGTATGCAAGAGGTCGGCGTTGTTTACTATGTTGGCGACTCTGTTGCGAGGGCTTTTGGCCTTGAAAAGGTTATGATGAACGAGCTTTTGGAATTCGACGGCGGGACAATGGGACTTGCCTTTAACCTCGAAGAGGATAATGTCGGTATTATCTTGCTTGGAGACGAAAGCTCGATAAAAGAAGGCTCAATCGTAAAAAGGACTGGCAGAATCCTTGACGCACCCGTCGGCAAGGGGCTTTTAAAGCGCGTTATAGACCCACTTGGAAACCCGCTTGACGGAAAGGGACCAATTGAATACGAATATCGCTCGCCGATTGAAAAGATAGCACCGGGCGTTGTGAAAAGAAAGTCCGTGCATGAACCTTTGCAAACCGGTATAAAGGCAATAGACACAATGATTCCAATAGGCAGAGGTCAAAGGGAGCTAATCATAGGCGATAGGGCAACTGGCAAAACTACGATTGCAATAGACACAATTTTGAACCAAAAAGATTCTGACGTTTATTGCATATACGTCGCAATAGGTCAAAAGCGCTCCACCACTGCAAGGATAATAGAGCTCCTTGAAAGGGAAGGGGCGATGGATTATACATGCGTCGTCGTTGCATCTGCTACTGACCCAGCGTCTCTTCAATACCTTGCACCATTTGTCGGTTGCACGATTGGCGAATACTTCAGAGACAATGGTATGCACGCTCTCATAATCTACGACGACCTTTCAAAACACGCAGAGGCTTACAGGCAGCTATCCTTGCTTATGAGGCGTCCGCCAGGGCGCGAAGCATTCCCTGGGGATGTTTTTTATCTTCACTCGAGGCTGCTTGAGCGCGCTGCAAAGCTAAACGACGAGCTTGGCGCAGGCTCTCTTACTGCTTTGCCAATAGTTGAGACAAAGGCAGGGGACGTTGCTGCATACATCCCTACAAATGTCATATCCATCACAGACGGTCAGATATACCTTGAGGCAGACTTATTTAATAAGGGTATAAGACCTGCCATAAATGTCGGGCTATCGGTATCTCGCGTTGGCGGTGCTGCGCAAATAAAAGCCACGAAGCAGGTTGCCGGAACCTTGAGGCTCGAGCTTGCACAATTTAGGGAATTAGAAGCCTTTGTGCAATTTGCCTCAGAGCTCGATAAGGCGACTCAGCAAACAATTAACAGAGGTCTAAGGCTCGTTGAGCTTTTGAAACAAGAAGCCTACAGCCCAATACCCATAGAGAAGCAAATTATTGCCATCTTTGCAGGAACTAACGGATACCTTGACGACATACCCGTAAGCTCGGTTAGGAAGTTTGAAAAAGAGCTCTATACCTTCCTCGATAGCGAAAAACGAGAGCTCTTGCAAAAGATTCGCGAGAAAAAGGCGCTGGACGATAGTTTGAAGGAGGAAATCCACAAAGCAATAAAGGACTTTCGCTCCAAATTTATCGCTTGAGCATTTACATAGGCTGCAGCGGTTATTTTTACAAAAGCTGGATAGGAAGGTTTTATCCATCAAGCTTGGAACCGGAGGAGCTCCTAAGTTTTTACGCGGAGCACTTTAACGCACTTGAGATAACTGCTACTCGCCAAAGGATACTCTCAAGGGCTCAAGTAAAGGGCTTTCTTCAAAGAGCGAAAAAGCTCTACTTTGGCATAGTAGCATACGGCGGATTTAGCAAGAGTTACTCAAGAGCGGAGCTAAGTGGCTTTTTAACATCCCTTGAGCCACTTTTAGAAGAAGATAGGCTCTTTTGCGTCGTCTTTGAGCTTCCTTTGGGGCTCGGATTTAACCAAGATGCTTTTAAAATCTTGGAAAGAATATCCAAGGATTTTACTGAATTACCAAAAGCAGTTCAGGTTAGGCATAAAAGCTTTAGAAAAGCGGAATTTTTTAGCTACCTAAGGGATTTAGGCTTTAACATCGTGAGTACCGATGGACCAAAGAGAGAAGATTTTCTGCTTGGTCCTTGGCTTGATGGGGAAATTTTGTATGTAAGAGCCTTTGGCAAGGAGCTTGATGGCTATACATACTCTTTAGAAGAGCTAAAGAAGCTCCATAGAAGGATTTTGGAAGTAAAAGCGGTGAAGAAGGGGGTTTTTTTTCTTAATCACTCGCGCGCAAGCGCGGTTTTGAATGCTTTACAAATCTCTTTGCTCTTTGGGAGGTATGTCAAGGTGCCAGAGAGCTTGACAGTGCAAGAGAGCGTATGGGAATAATCTAAATTAGGCTTGTCAGGTTTTTTAAATTGTGTATATTAAATTGCATGAATCACTTGAGACCTGATGCAAGGGAGCTTATTGAAAAGGCGCTTGAGCACCACATGAAGGGCGAGTTTGACAAAGCCATAGAGCTTTATAAAAAGTCCATAGAGGTGCAACCAAGCGCAGATGCTTACACTTACATGGGGTGGGCTTATAGCATGATGGGCGAGCATGAAAAGGCGATTGAGCTTTGCATGAAAGCCATAGCGATTGACCCAAACTTTGGCAATCCCTACAATGACATAGGGTCTTACCTAATTGCGCTTGGGAAGTTAGACGAGGCAATACCTTGGCTCAAAAGGGCTACAGTCGCCCCAAGATACGAGCCAAGGCACTACCCTCACATAAACCTTGCAAAGATTTATATGGCAAAGGGGATGCTTTACGATGCTCTTAAGGAGATTAACCAAGCCCTAAGGCTTGCCCCTGAGTATGTGCCGGCGCATACCTTAAGACATCAAGTGCTTGCGCTTTTAAACTAATGAGTATCGCGATAAATCGCCAAGCAAAGGCTGATTACGAGATTATAGAAACGCTCGAGGCGGGAATTAGCCTGCTTGGTTCTGAGGTAAAGTCCTTAAGGAATCGCCAGTCAGTTTCCTTTAAAGACAGCTTTGTGAAAATAAAGGGCTCGGAAGCCTGGCTTTATAACCTTTACATATCACCATACAGCAAAGCAACGATTGTTAAGCCAGAGCCACTAAGGGATAGAAAGCTCCTGCTTCATAAAAGCGAGATAATGAGGCTCTTATCAAAAAGCCAGCAAAAGGGATATAGCATAATCCCCCTTGAGCTCTACTTTAAAAATGGCTTAGTGAAGGTAAAAATAGCCCTGGTTAAGGGTAAAACAAACCGAGATAGGAGAGAAGAGCTAAGGCGTAAAGACCTTGAGCGAGAACTGTCAAGAGAACTAAAAAGCGGCAAACTAAAATTATAAAGTAGCTGTAGTATACTATAGGAATAGTTGTTTTAATCCATTAGAAGCCTAACTTTTTCGCCATGAACGGGGAATTGTTATCTGGTTATAATGGCATAGAGACTCTTCGCAAAATGGATTATGAAGAGCTTATAGCTCTTGCCAAGGATGTAAGGGAATACATCCTTGAGATAACTGCCAAGAATGGCGGGCATGTTGCGCCTGGACTTGGCGTTGTAGAGCTCACAATTGCACTCTTGAGAGTGTTTAACCCGCCAGAGGATGTAATAGTTTGGGACATAGGTCATCAGGCTTATCCTTGGAAGATTCTAACGGATAGAAAAGAGACTTTTGCCACGCTTAGGCAATACGGCGGAATCTCGGGATTTTTAAGGCTTGAGGAAAGCCCCTTTGACGCCTTTGGCGCAGGACATAGCTCAACGAGCATAAGCGCTGCGCTCGGATATAGAATAGGCTTTGACATCCTAAAGAGAGACAACTTCGTAATTGCGATAATTGGCGATGGCGCAATGACGGCGGGAATGGCATTCGAAGCTCTAAACAATGCAGGTGCAATAAAGCCAAGTAGATTCTTGGTCATCCTAAACGATAACGAGATGTCAATCTCGCCAAATGTGGGCGCAATCTCAACATATTTTAGCAAAATCCTTACAGGTAGGTTTTTACAAGACATTAGGTCAAAGACCTATTCCTTGCTTGAAAGGCTGGGAAGGCCGGCAGCAAGGATAGCAAAGCTAATGGAAGAGTTTGCTAAGGGGTTAATATCCCCCGGAATCTTATTCGAAGAGCTCGGCTTTACTTACATTGGTCCAGTAAACGGGCATGATATTATCGCCCTTGAGCAAACGCTTAGCAATTGCAAGCACATAAATGGTCCAGTTTTGCTACACATTTTTACTAAAAAGGGCAAAGGCTACCATCATGCTGAGAAAGACCCAGTAACTTGGCACGGGGTTGCACCATATAAGATTGAGTCAGGTCAGTTTATCAAAAAGCCCTCTCCCCCAACATGGACGAGCGTTGCAGGCAAAGCCCTCGTTGAGCTTGCAAAAGCCAATGAGCGTATAGCTGTAATAACCCCGGCAATGAAGGAAGGCTCTGGTCTTGTGGAATTTAGCAAAACATTCCCAGATAGATTTTTCGACGTAGGGATTGCAGAGCAACACGCTTGCACCTTTGCTGGCGCGCTTGCGCTCTCTGGGATGATACCGTTTGCTTGCTATTACTCTACATTCTTGCAAAGAGCCTATGACCAATTAATTCACGACATTGCCCTTCAAAACCTGCCGGTCATTTTCGCAATAGATAGGGCAGGACTCGTAGGGGAAGATGGTCCAACTCACCACGGGGTTTTTGACCTATCTTACCTAAGATGCATTCCAAACATGATAATTTGCACGCCAAAAGACGAGCAAGAGCTAAGAGACCTACTTTATAGCTCAATAGAGTATAAAGCCCCTGTCGCAATTAGATACCCAAGAGGAGCAGCAATAGGCGTGCCGACAGAGGGCTTTAATTACATAGAGGTTGGTAGCTGGCAAATTGTAAAAGAGGGTCGAGATATTGCCATTTTAGCCACAGGGCATACGGTCTATGAAGCCCTAAAAGCATCCCAAGAGCTCGAAAATATGGGAATCAGCACGCATATTATCAACGCAAGGTTTATAAAACCCATGGACGAAAATATCCTCCAAAGCACCTTGGAAAGCTTTGATACAATCCTTACAATCGAGGACAATGTTCTTTCAGGTGGTTTTGGTAGCGCCGTGCTTGAATGGGCTATGGATAGAGGTTACATAGCAAGGGTAATAAGACTCGGCGTGCCAGATAGGTTTATAGAGCATGGTCCTCAAAGCCTACTAAGAGAGCTCTGCGGGATAAATTCAGAAGCAATTAAAAAGCGCATAATTGAGCTTTTGAAAGTATCTTGATATCAGAAAACATCCTCTGGGCAGGGCTAATAACCCTACTCTCGCTCTTAATAGCCCGGTTTGTCGGTGATAGGTTAAAAAGTAGCAACGTCCCAATCGTTATAATCCAGAGCGCAAAAGGGCTTATTATAATCCTTGGCGTTCTTGCCTCTCTTGAAAAGCTCGGTATAGCCATAACGCCAATGCTTACAGCCCTTGGCGTTGGCGGCCTTGCAGTTGCCTTGGCACTTCGCGACAGCCTTGAAAACCTCTTTGCTGGCTTTTACATCCTCGCAACAAGACAGATAAGACAAGGCGATTACATCAAGCTCCAAAGCGGGGAAGAGGGCAAAGTGCAAGACATTAGCTGGCGAAATACCACACTATTACAAGCCAACAACAACTTAATAATTGTTCCAAATTCTAAAATAACTACATCTATTATCACAAACTACTCTCTTCCTCAAGAAGAAATCAATCTTAGCCTAAGCTTAAACCTCGTAGCAAACGAAAACTTTAGTCAAATTGAGGAAATTATCTTAAAAGTAGCTACAAACATCCAAGAAAATTCGCCAAACGCAGCGCCAAACTTTGTACCAAGAGTGAGATTCGTCTCCTTTCGCGAAAACACCCTCGAGCTAAACGTCATAGTGCGCTCAAAAGGCTTTGAAAACATTCCCGCTCTTAGACACGAGCTTCTTAGCACAATACTTTCAGAGCTCTCAAGTGCCGGGCTAATTAAACAAAAGACTACCTATCCTGACAATGCTTGAGCCCTCTTTTATAGCATCCTCAAAGTCCGAGGACATCCCCATCGAGAGTTCCTTTAGGGCAACCCCAAGCGACTGCTCGAGATTCTCCTTTAGTTCCCTGAGGGTGCGAAAGTATGGTCTTGGGTTTTCCCCAAGCGGCGCTATGCACATAAGCCCAACTATCTCAATATTTGGAAAGTCAAGGCAGGTCTTGGCAAAGTCCTTTAGATTTTCTGGCATCACCCCGCCCCTCTTGGGGTTTGAGGTAAAATTCACCTCTATCAAGGCACGCTGAGTTATATTTGCTCTTGATGCCCTATCTGATAGCTCCTCAAGAAGGCTAACCCTATCGAGCGAATGAATAAGCTCTACCTTACCAATAATTTGCCTCACCTTATTGCTCTGAAGGTTGCCTATAAAGTGCCAACTTACATCAGAATCGCGTAGCTCCTCGAACTTTGGCAAAAACTCCTGCACCCTGCTTTCGCCAAAGAGCGAAAGCCCAAGCTTAGCTGCGAGCTTTAAAACCCCGACCGAAACCCCCTTGCTTGCCCCAAGGAGCCTCACACCTGATGGGTCTCTTCCACACTCTTCACAAGCCCTCTCAATCCTCTTTAGGACGCTTTTTATTCTCTCTTCTAAAACGCGCCCTTCGGGCGCATTTAAAATATTCTCTTTAGAAAGCTCCATAGCACATCCACAAGAACATGGACAAGCTCAGCAAGGCAAATCCCTAAAAAAGCAAAAAACGCCCAATCGTAAGTAAAATGAGGCAGCTTATTTAGATTAAACTCCATTGAAAACCCAATCTCAAGTGCCAAAAGAACCAAAAAAACCAGCGCCCCAAGATAGCTAACCCTTAAGAAGCTTCCTAAAAACGGCACATGCGAAGAGCCCCGATGGCGAGAGAATTTTCTATACGGCTTCCAGGCGTGTTTCAGAGGTCCCCACCTTCTTGAGGGCTTTGAATGCTCTATGTCAATGTCTGGCGATAGGAAAAATGTCCCAAAGACATAACCAAAAACGAAAGGCAAGAAAAACTCCCGTGGCACAAAATAAAGAAACCCCGCAAGCGCTGAAAGATTAATCACCTCATGAGTCTTAAATAGAGCCATAAACTACATCCTTTACTATAAAACTATTCACCGATTCACCTAAAGAATAGATAACTTTTATATCCTTTTTGAAAATATGTGGTTTAAAAACCTCGCTTTCAAAATACAGTTTTAAATTATGCGCAGGCTTTGAAATGAAAACCGGCTCTGGAAATCCCTCGCCAAAAGGTTCAAGGGATTTTATCTGGTTAAAAACCTCAGGAGAGACATTTTTCATATCCAATTCACAATCAAATGGGCAGTATTGCTTCGATAGGCCGCTTACAGCGCTCTCGACATCAGCAAGAAAGCTATCTAAGTTTTTCTTAGCTATGAAAAACCCAACTGCGTTCCTATGACCGCCAAATTGCTCAAGGGAATGAGATAAACTCCTGATAAGCCCGAAAGCGTCAATGCTCGCGGGTGCACGAATAGAACCCTTGAGGAGCTCTCCTTCGCCATGCAAGACGATGGCAGGCTTTGAAAAGGTGCTGGCGAGCTTAGAGGCAACAATCCCACCAACGGGTCCCATATCTTTTGGAAGCCGAGCGACTATAACATTTCCTTCTTTTACTTGCGATATTGCACTTTTAAAAGCCTCACGAGTTAAATACTTTCTAAAACGATTGAGATTTTCTATCTTATTTATGAGATGTTTTATTCTCAAAACATCCTTTGATAGTAAAAGGTTAAACGATAGCTCGGGCATACCCAACCTACCAGGTGCATTGAGTCTCGGTATAACACCATAAGTTAAGTCTCGTGTCCCAACTTTTTTAACATTCATATACCTAAGCATTTCAATTAAGCCAATTTTTTGAACATTAAGCTCAAGGCATCTATTTAAAATCTTCATACCAGCAACGACAAAGCGTCTATTTAAAGCATTTAAGGGCATCACATCAGCAAGCGTCCCAAGGGCAACGAGCGGCAGGTAAATTCTGAGGTCAATCTCCGAATTCAATCGCTCCAAAAGTGCTTTACATACATAAAAGACCATGCCAGCCGATGAAAGCCCGCGAATATGCTCGCTCTTTGACAGCTTTGAGCTAATTACGATTGCTCTTGGTAAATTATCAGGCGGATTATGATGGTCTATTACTATAGTTTTCATTTTAGTTATCGAGAGCTCCTTAGCAGAGTTAATCCCGTTGTCAACGGTGATTAAAACGCTACCAAGACCCTCGAGCTTGCGAAGGAGCTCTTTATTAAGTCCATAACCTCTCTTTCGAGAAGATAAAACTACGTTTACATTTGCACCAACGGCTTTCAAAACGCTATAGAGGAAAACAGAACCAGTAATTCCATCGACATCACCATCCGCGAAAATAACAATGCGCTCTTTTTTTCTTATCGCTCTTACAATCTCTTCGACAGCTTCCTCTACATTAAAATCGCTTGCAACCTTGACAATAAGAGAAAATCCGCGCAGTATATATTGCGCATCAACGTTCCTGTTTGCCAATATCCTTGCAGCTATTGACCCAAACTCCAACTCGAGCTCTCTTGGAACAAAGCTCTCCTGTAAAAACCAATGTCTGCCTGTTATTCCGCGCCAAATTAACATAAGCTGCTTATGAACTCCTCGCACCAGCGAGATATGCTCCCCGCCCCCATAAAGACAATTACGCTGTTCTCGTTTAAATGTCTTTTTAAAACCTCAAAGAGTTCTTCTTTAGAGGGTATATAAGCGCAATTAGCGTGGTCTGCAAGTCTTGACGCGCTGATGTTATAAGTATTTTCCTCACCTGCGGGATATATATCAGTCAAAATGCAATTAAAACCTTTTAAGACCTCGACAAACTTGTCAAAAAGACTATAAACCCGTGAATACCTGTGAGGCTGAATAATCGCTAACAAGTTTTTATCAGGATACATTCCCCTGAGCGCGTTCAAAACTGCATTTATTTCTGTCGGATGATGGGCATAATCGTCAAATATTACGGCTTTATCAAGTTTTGCCTTTAATTCCATACGCCTCTTAACACTTGGAAAGTTCTTAAGAGCGCTCGATATGAGCTCTGGCTTAATATTGGCTTCCATGCAAACGCCAATGCAAGCGAGGGCATTATAAACATTATGAAGACCCGCAACTGGCAACTCAAAAATACCGAGGCTATCTTTA
>JANWVD010000016.1 GCA_025057715.1 Aquificaceae bacterium
ATGCGAGTTTTCAGAATTTATAAAGTCGGTTGACTTCATAGGCTGGGATGGTGAGCTTCACAGAATAAACAAAGAAGAACTTAGTTTTTCATATAGAAATTCTCAATTCCCAGAACTTGGTTTAGTAATTGGCGTGAGTCTTGAATTTAAAAAGGCTAACACTTCCGTAGCTCAAGAGTCTTTAAAGATAAAAACAAAGCGCTTATCGTCACAACCAAGGGGAGTTTTAACGTGCGGCTCCACCTTTAAAAACCCGCCGGGAGATTTCGCAGGAAGGTTGCTGGAGCTTAGCGGTCTTAAAGGCTTTAAACTTGGTAACGTTGGTTTTTCGTCAAAGCATGCCAACTTCTTGATAAATTTTGGCAACGCCTCTTTTAGCGAAGCCTCGGAAATTATCGTATTAGCCCGCGAAAAGGTATTTGAAAACTTTAATGTTTTACTTGAAGAAGAGGTAAAGCTAATTGCGAGTAATAGTAATAGCAGGTGGTGATTCGCCTGAAAGAGAAATCTCCTTAAAGAGCGCGTCTTCAGTCTTAAGAGCACTTGCAAACCTCGGACACGAGGCTTATCTTCTCGAGCCATCTTCTAATATTTGCAATGATTTAGCAAGTCTATCACCGGAGCTGGTGTTCATAGCAGTTCACGGAAGCCCAGGCGAGGATGGAAGGCTCCAGGGTCTATTAGACATTCTCGGCATTCCTTACGTTGGCTCGAGCGTGCTTGGTAGCGCAATCTCAATGGACAAGGATGTTTCAAAAAAGTTAGTTTCTTTTCATGGTGTCAGGGTTCCAAGATGGATTTGCATAAAAAACCCTAAGGATGCTCACCCTGATTGGGATATTTACCCTTGCATAGTAAAGCCAGCTGACCTTGGTTCCAGCGTCGGTCTTTATCTTGTAAAAACTAAAGATGCGCTGACTGATGCTATAGAAAGATGTCTAAAAATTAGCAAAAAGGTTATGGTAGAGGAGTTTATAGAAGGTGTTGATTGCACAGTTGCGATTTTGCTCGGAAAGGCATTAACACCCATATTGATAAAGCCTTCATCCGAGGTTTACGATTACGAAAGCAAATACACGCATGGGAAGAGCGAATATTCCTTTGTAGAAGATTCAGAACTCGCTCCTAAGCTGAAGGAGCTCGCTAAAGTTGCGCATAGCGCGTTGGAGCTTGGAAGTTTTTCACGCATAGATTTTCGAGTAAGCAAAGAAGGGGAGCCTTACTTTTTAGAAGCTAATTCTATCCCTGGATTAACAGAGCTCAGCCTATTCCCCATGGCATGCGCAAAGGACGGTATTGACTTACGTACGCTTATTGAAATATTATTAAGAGGATGAGGAGGGAGAAACGCAAGTTCAGGCTTTCCAAATACTTAGAGTTTCTCCTCGTCTTTACCATCTTGGGTGCAATGTTTTATATGCCCTCTGCAACCGATAACGTTGAATTTTTCAGAGCAAGGACGCTCTATCTCACTGGTCTTGAAACTGTCCCGTCTGAACTTGTCAAAGATGCAGTTTCTGAGCTTAGGGCAAATTGGTTATTAATCAGCGAGGAGAATCTAAGCTCAAGGTTGAATCAACGTTGCGGAAATTGTATTAAATCAGTATCTATAGACCGTTCGTTCTCCAAAGAGGGCGTAGACCTCGTGGTTAAAATAACGGAAAGAAAGGCATTTGTCGCGGTCCTTGATAATAACGGTCTTGGATATTATGATGATACAGGCTTTCGCTTCAGCTCTCTATTTGTGAAGTACGATGGAATCGTAATTTTTACTAAAGATCGCAGCTTGGTCGAGAGGAACTTTGACGGTGTCAATCTTCTCGTTTCTAATTTAGGCAATACGAAGCTACAGCTATCGGAGGCTTTTGCAGATAGACAAATGACCATAATCAGACTCAAAGATGGCTCACGCGTCATTTTACCGCCTCTTTTTGAGCTTTCTCGAGAGACTTTGAGGAAGGTCTTGCTAATTGAGTCCATGGTTGATAGCCCTTCTGAATTTGACTTAATCCATGACAGAATGATAATAGTAAGGGGGATTTCGTCAAATGGCGCTCATCGCAGCCGTTGACTTAGGTAGTAGCAAGGTTGTAGCTCTGATTGCAGAGGTAGACGCTTATGGTGAGTTAAATGTAATAGGCTTTGGTCGCGTAAATCAAGATAGGGCAATAGAGCGTGGCATGATAACAAAGCTCGAAAGCGCAGCAAATGCCATACAATCCGCTCTCAGAGAAGCCCAAGAAATGGCAGGTGTTAAAACAACGAGCGTAGTAATAGGCATCTCGGGTCCTTCTTTGAAAAGCCAAAACGAGCGAGAAATCGTGCATATATCCACTCCTCCGTCAAGAATCACCCAAGAAAACATAGATAGAATCATAGAGCGCGTTCTTTCTCGCTCTCGCGAGGATGGATACGAGGTGATTAGTGCAATACCAAGGCGCTATACATTGGATGACCAAGAGGTTGCATATGACCCCATAGGTCTCGTTGCATCAAAGATGCAAAGCGAGGTGCATGTTATAAAATTCGCTTCAAATCCAGTGAGAAACATAGAGAATGTCCTATCTGGTCTTGGTTTTGAAGTAAGAGAGCGTTTTGCTTCCCCTATAGCTTCCGCGGAAGCGGTTCTATCTCAGGAAGAAAAAGAGGAAGGAGTTCTCCTTATAGACCTTGGAGCAGGTCTTACAAGCTACTGCGTCTATGCAGAAGGCTCTCCCTTACTAACCGGAAGTATTTCAATAGGTGGCATTAACATAACAAAGGATGTAGGTCATTTTATGAAGGTCAGCGTAGAGCAGGCTGAGCGCATCAAAGTCGAGCAAGGTTGCGCTCTTACGGAAATGGTGAGCGAGGATGAAGAAATCACGATAGTCCCAAGAGGCGAAACATCGCCAATAAGGTTAGCCCGTAAAAAGCTCGTAGAGGTTATTCAGATAAGACTTGAGGAAATTGCAGAAGCAGTCCGCCAAGAGCTAAATAAAAACAAAATTGACTTAGAAGCGCTCCATGCGGGTATTGTAATCACTGGAGGCTCTGCTAAAATTGAGGGAATGAAAGTCTTCACGGAAAGGTTTTTTCAAAGCGCAGCCAGAATCGGTCTTCCAGTTGGTGTCATAGGTCTCCGTGATAAGTTGCAAGACCCTTCATATTCTGTTGTCGTCGGGTTATTAAAACTTGCTTATCATAAGCGTTTTAGGAGCGTAGTTAGCCAGCAACAAGATGGCAAAAATCAATTCCATGACAAGCTCTCAAGAGCTTTTGATAAACTTAAATCTATACTACGCGAAATCATTTAGGAGGGATAGATGAGTATAAACCCAACCCGCGTCAAAGTTCTTGGCGTGGGAGGCGGTGGCTGCAACGCAGTTAACAGAATGATTCTTGACGGCATTCAGAATGTGGATGTTTACGCCGTAAATACCGACATCCAACATCTTCAAACTCTCCAAGTGCCAAACAAAATCCAAATAGGTGAAAAGCTCACCAGAGGTCTTGGCGCAGGTGCAAAGCCGGAAATTGGTGAGCAAGCGGCTCAAGAGGACGCAGACCGCATGCGCGAGATTCTAAAGGAAACTGATATGCTATTCATAGCAGCCGGTCTTGGTGGTGGGACTGGCACAGGTGCGGCGCCGGTCATAGCAGAAATCGCCAAAGAGCTTGGCATTCTAACAGTGGCAATAGTCACAAAACCGTTTAACTTTGAAGGTAATCGCAAGATGCAAATCGCAGCCCAAGGTCTTGAAAAGTTAAAAGATAAAGTTGATACCTACATAGTCATAAATAATCAAAGACTAACTGAGATAGAAGAAAAAAACTTCACAATAGGCAACGCATTTAAAATGGTTGATGACATTCTTTCAATCTCGGTGCGAAGTATCACCGATGTTCTTACTACGCCCGCTATTATAAATGTGGATTTTTCGGATATGCGCACCGTCATGGAGAAAGGTGGTCTTGCGCTCATCGGGCTCGGCGAGGCGAGCGATTCTAAAAAAGACTTAGCGTTTGAACGAGCAATAACCAGCCCGTTATTAGAAGGCAATACCATTTCAGGTGCCAAAAAGCTCCTTTTGACATTCTGGCTCAGTGAAGATGTTCCATTCAAAGACATGGAGAGCGTCTTTGCACGCGTGCAAGAGCAAGTAAACCAAGATGCTCTCATACTCTTTGGCGTAAGCATGGAAAAAGGCCGAGAAAACTTTATGCGAATTACCATAGTAGCGACAGACTTTGAAAACCAGCAAAAGGTCAAAAAACCAGACCCTCCTACAAAGCCTCAAAGCCCCTCTCCCACAATCCAGCCAGTCTTCCCAGACGATGAAACCCCAGCTTATGTCAGGCGTAAAAAAATCATATAAACGCGGGGGTCCTAAGAGTCCCCCCGCAATTTTTAAAGACCGAGCTCTTTGAGCTTTCTCCAAAGCGTAGTTCTATGCATTCCAAGCAGCTGCGCTGCCTTGGCTTTGTTTCCACCGGCTTGCCTAAGGGCTTGTTCTATTTTTATCCGTTCGCTAACTTGACAAGAGTCTTCTACTTCGAGTCCGAGGTTTTCAGCAGATATCAGCCCTGACTGCGCCGTTATTACTGCTCTTTCTACTATATTCTCGAGTTCCCTTATGTTCCCGGGAAAAGGATGCTCAATCAGAGCCTTCAAGGCTTTTGGAGAAAACCCCTTTAGCTTTTTGGAGTATTTTTTTGAAAACTTTTTAAGAAAAAACCCGGCAAGCGCCGGTATATCGTCTTTTCTTTCCCTGAGTGGTGGTATGTTTAGTTTAACCACCGATAATCTATAGTATAGGTCATCCCTGAATTGTCCTTTTTTGACCAATTCTTTGAGGTTTTTATTAGTTGAGGCTATTATCCTTACATTCACCTTTCTTGTTTTCGTATCACCAAGCCTTTCTATTTCTTTTTCTTGCACGAGATGCAAAATTTTTGTTTGAAGCGATAGCGGCATATCGCCTATTTCATCAAGCAAGAGCGTTCCCCCCTCAGCAAGCTCTGCTTTACCTGGTTTATCCTTAATTGCGCCGGTAAAGGCACCTCTTACGTAGCCAAAGAGCTCTGCTTCTAAAAGCCCCTCAGGTATTGCACCGCAGTTGACCTTTATAAATGGTCCGTTCTTCCTCGGGGACATACTATGGATGACCTTGGCAAGAACGCTCTTTCCGCTACCTGTTTCACCTTCTATTAAGACGCTCACATCGTATTGAGAGATTACTGAGACCAGCTCCACTATACTTTGAAAGTGTTTGCTTGAGCCAAAGAAAAGCCCCTCCTCCGGAGCTTTTTGTTCGTCTTCTATGGCAACGTGAATCGATATTATCAAACCGAGTTCTCCCATCGGAGAGATTAGCAAAGACGCTTTTTGCTTACCGCACGGAGTATTTACCAGGATTTCAGCTCTCTCACCTTCTGGTGGTAATGCTTCAACTTCAATGCCTATGAGTTCTTTTATGTGTTTGCCTTTTAGCTCTTGATTATCCTCTACGCATAGCATTCTGCTTGCTACTAAGTTGTGTTCTACTACGAACCCCTTTTCATCCAGCACTAAGATGGCTTCTACTATTGAATTTAAAATGGCTTCTTTGTATCTTCGCTGTCTTTCTGCCTCTATGACACAGCTAACGACCGGACTAACATCCCTGAAAAACTCAATTACAAACTCCCCAGCCGGGGACATGCTCCAGCAAGCGTGCGCACCCCCCGAGCAACTAACGTCGTAAACTTGCACCCCCTGGAGCTCTTCTAAAACTAAATCAAGAGGACAAGACTTGCATATGGAAAAAAGACCGCGACAGAAATCACCCTCTTTTAAAGAAGGCAAGAGTCTCTTGGCGCTTCTATTGGCATAAATTACCTTGCGGTCTTTTGAGATTACCAGGACCCCGTCAAATAAACTTTCAAAAGCGAAAAAGTCCACCCCTTAGATTTTAAATGTCCCAGGAGGTTTCTACCTTGGACATCATCCTGAGGCTTTCCTCAAATGCGGACATATACTTCATCGCAGTTATCATTGAACCTTTGAATTTTAGCCTCTTTGTGAGCATCGCAGCCCTTGGACCCATCTCCCCACTTGCTAATTTCTTCCAGTTTTGCACATTAGCCCAAAGCTCAAAGTCGTATTCGTCAGAACTTGCAAGACCTGCCTTTACAACCTCTGATTTTTCAACTTTTAGCTCGACAGCTTTGTCTCTTTGACCTTCTATATAATAAAGTATGTTCGCACTAAAGTCTCTTAGCTCCTTTCTTAGCTTTTCGTTTCCATTCCAAAGCTCTGCGTATGCTTTTATCCACTCTTCTGAAAGAAATTTATTCATAAAAACCTCCAAAATCCCCCCCACAAGGGGGAGGGGGTGAAGCTTTAAGTTTCTTTTAGGGCTTTGAAGACTTCGTTAAAGGACACCTCGTCGTTTTTGACGAAGACTCCAAGATTCCCAACGACGCAAACGGAAAATTTCGGACCAGTTAACGCCCAACCATGAAGAGGGGTCCACTCTTGACCAGAGAATGCAGTATATCCGTCGCATTGCATTCTTGCCATCATGGTATTTGCTGCGCACATCATTGCAGCCATGGCAGCATGTTCTTCGCTGATTTCGCCTTTGTAGGCAATTAGCTTACCGTCATTGCTAAATTCGCCTGCAGCCCAAACGCCCTTGATGCTCATAAGTTTGTCAAGGTTTGCCATCTTTACTTCCTCCTTTTAAATGTGTTTTGAGAGGGTTTCAAAGGTTTTGTCAAAATCGGCCTTATCGAGCTCTAAAAACACCCCCACGTTGCCCATGATGCAAGCGGCATACCTTCCGCCAGCGACCGCAAAGCCATAGACTGGATAAAAGCCGTCCTGATTAGTGTAAGCGCTCCAGCCCTTTGCTTGCATATTCCCCATGAGCTTATTTGCGGCACACATCATGGCTGCAATTTCCGCAGCCTTTTCAGTGATGTCGCCGTAGTAGGCAAGGAGCCTTCCATCATCTGAAAACTCCCCTGCTGCAACAGCGCCCGGAAGGGCCATGAGCTCCTTGAGCTTGCTTATTGTGGCCATTGTCTCACACCTCCTGAAGGGTTTCTAATAACCCTTTGTGCAAAAACCGTGCCAACCTGAAGTGTTTTGAAGTTTGTTTTACTTATGTTGCAATTAGATAGCTAAGCGTTGCAACTAAAGTTGCATCAAGTTTCTTATATGAGAGAGCTCTTTTAAAGAGAGCTGACCTGGCGCGCTTGGCTCTGAGATGTATGCAAAGCTTATCTCAGAGCCGAATAGAAAACCGACCATTCTTGATGCTATGCCGTATTGACCCATGGAGATTAGAATTTTCCGTCCATGCAAAGTCTTGCTAAGGCATAAAAATCTAACGGTGTCTTCGTAAGACTGACTCATTAGAGCAAGTTTTACTATATCAGCACCAAACCTTATTGCTTGCCTATGAATTTCTTTTACAACCCAATCAGGCGGGGTTTGTTCAAAGTTGTGATAAGAGACTATAATCTCGGTCCTTTTCCTCAGCTCTCTTACCTTGCTTATTATTTGCGTTAGCTTGATATCTATGTCAATATAGTCGCATAAATCGATGAATTTTATATATAGCTCCTCGTTTTCTCCCCTTGGCGTTAGGATGCTTTTAAGACCAATATCTTTAATAGCAATTAGCATCTTATCTAAGCTCTGATAGCTTTTATCTTCAAAAAGGTCTAACCTAAGCTCTATGATGTTTGCGCCTAATTCCTTAGATAGCTCTAAGTTCTTTTGAAAATCTTTGTCAGATAAAGAAACAGCGATTAGCATCTTGTTTTGCCAAGTAGCTTCATAGGGAGACCAAAAACCCTGCAAAATGCCCCGCCGTCTTTGTGGTCAAAGCTATCCATCGGTGAGTAAGTTGCGAGCTCTTCAGAATACAAGCTATAAGGGGATTCTCTGCCAACTACCCTCAAAGAGCCTTTTTGGAGCTTTAGCCTTACCTTCCCAGTTACGCGCTTTGCTAAGCTATTGCAAAATGCGTCAAGCGCCTCTCTTAGAGGGGAAAACCAAAGACCTTCGTAAACTATCTTGGCATATTCGTGTGAGATATGTGAAAGAAGATAGTGAAAGCTATACCTGTCAAGAACGGTTGATAAAAGGTCTCTATAGGCTTCATATAAAACCAAAGCCCCAGGGGCTTCGTAAACTTCCCTGCTTTTAATTCCCACAAGGCGGCTCTCAATAATGTCAATTCTTCCAAAGCCATGCTCCCCTGCAATAGAATTTAGCCTTGATATAAGCTCAGATAAGCTTAGCGCTTCAGAGTTTAGTTTTATTGGTTTCCCTTCTAAAAACTCTAACTCTATGTAAGTTGGTTCTTGTGGCGTTTTTTCTATTGGCTTTGTGATTTCAAAAGCATCTTCCGGGGGCTCTTTGGAGATATCTTCAATAGGACCGCACTCTATAGAGATGCCCCAGAGGTTTTTATCAATTGAATATGGCTTTTCTTTAGTGGCTTTGACTGGTATTTTAAAGCGCATTGCGTATTCTACCTCTTCCTCCCTTGAGCGAAACTCCCACTCTCTAAAGGGGGCAATCACCTCAAGCGATGGGTTAAGCGCCCAAACAGAGAGCTCAAACCTAACTTGGTCATTTCCCTTGCCAGTAGAGCCATGCGCTACTGCTTTTGCATCAAGTTCTTTTGCGTAGTGAACTAACCTCTTTGCAATCAGTGGACGGGATAAGCTGGCGCTTAGCGGATACTTCCCTTCGTAAAGAGCAAGAGCTCTAAGTGTAGGAAGACAAAAGTCGTTTGCAAACTCCTCTTTGAGGTCTTCGACTATTGCCTCTTTTGCCCCTGCGGCTTTTGCCTTTTGGGGGATTTGGTCAAGCTCTTCACCTTGCCCTACATCTGCGGTGTAGGTTATTACCTCGTAGCCCCTTTCGGATAGCCATCTTACCATAACGGAAGTATCAAGCCCACCAGAGTAAGCTAAAATTAAGCGCATCTAACTATATTAAGTCAGTTTAGATAGGCTATGTTTAGATAGCAGTAAGCCACTATAGCGCCAGAAGAGGGATTTAGGTTTGTGTTTATAATAGCAACGCTTTGGGGCGGATAAACCATTATCTCAGAGCATGCACGCTCTAAGAAGGAAGAGGAGCGAAATTCAACGCACATCATCCTGCAAGCTTGCGGGGTTTGGTTGCGCACTTTAAAGGTAGCACCTCGCGGATTTCCGAGGTTGTCCCTAAATATCTGAACGTCTATTAGCTCTGCGGGCACTCTTTGAGAACGCTGATGGTCAACCGCGGGCCCACAAGAGACTATCAAACCAAGAAAAAGCGCAAAAACTGCCTTCATTTCATCCTCCTGGGTAAAATTTTAAAGATGATATGGTCTTTACCAGCTTATGAGATTGCCCGTTTAATTAAGTCAAAGGAGTTAAGCCCCAAAGAGGTCATAAGCGCTTTTTTTGAGAGGTTTCAAAGCCTTGAGCCAAAGCTGAGAGCTTTTATAACCCCTACATTTGAAAGAGCTCTTAAAGAGGCAGAAAGCCTAAAGCCATCTTCAGAGATGCTACTTGCGGGCGTTCCAATCGCCCTAAAAGACAACATAAACCAAAAAGGGGTCGAGACAACCTGCGGCTCTCAGCTTTTAAAAGGCAGCGTTGCGCTTTTTGATGCTACTGTCGTTTCCCGTCTTCGCGCCGAAGGCGCGGTTTTTGTTGGAAAGACAAATATGGATGAGTTTGCGATGGGCTCCTCGACCGAGTATTCGGCATTTTTTAAAACGCATAACCCTTGGGATTTAGAGAGGGTCCCAGGCGGGTCTTCAGGCGGGTCTGCAGTGAGCGTTGCTGCGCGTTTAAGTCCTTTGGCGCTTGGTTCTGACACTGGCGGGTCTGTTCGCCAGCCTGCGAGCTTTTGTGGGGTGATTGGTCTAAAGCCTACCTATGGAAGGGTTTCAAGGTATGGGCTTGTCGCCTTTGCCTCCTCGCTTGACCAGATTGGACCGTTTGCCTTTAATTGCAAGGATTTAGCTCTTATTACGAAGGTGATTGCAGGTTTTGATAAGAGCGATAGCACGAGCTCTAAGGTCGCTGTTGAGGACTATCTTGAGAGTGTCCAAAGAGCCGAGGTGAGAGGTCTTAGGGTTGCCGTCCCAAAATTTGAAGGCGTAGAGAGCGCAGTAGAGGGGTGTTTTGATAGGTTTTTAAGGTCTTTAGAAGAACACGGGGCTTACATCCAGGAGGTGAGTTTAAAATACATCCACCTTGCTATAAACGCTTACTATGTTATAGCGCCATCTGAAGCGTCTTCAAACCTTGCGAGGTTTGATGGGGTAAGATACGGAAATACCGTTTACGGGAGAGATTTGGACGAAACTTATAAAAAAACCAGAAGCGCTGGCTTTGGTAAGGAGGTAAAACGAAGGATTCTTATGGGAACCTTTGCGCTCTCTTCTGGTTATTACGATGCTTATTATCTTAAGGCGATGAAGGTAAGAACACTAATTGCAAACGAGCTTAAATCAATTCTTAGGGATTTTGACATTATTGTTATGCCCACAACGCCTACGAGGGCATTTAAGTTTGGGGAAAAGATGTCTGACCCTGTTAGTATGTATCTATCTGATATCTTCACAGTTAGCGTAAATTTAGCGGGTTTACCTGCAATTTCCTTGCCGCTATGCGTATATGAGAACTTGCCTTGCG
>JANWVD010000017.1 GCA_025057715.1 Aquificaceae bacterium
CAAGACCGATATACTTTACCTTTATAGGCTTTGTAGAAGAAGCGACCTCCTGAAGATTGCTTATAAGCTCTACAACGCGCGAAGATTCAACTTCTCCAAAGAACTGGAATGTAATATGAAGATTCTCAGGCTCTACCCACTTACCCCTTATGCGTTGGGTAGATTGAGTTTGGATGTTTTCCAAAACCTCCTGAAGTTTGCGCGTTGTGAAAAACCCGGCAAAGAGCCTTAGCATCACCAGGTCCTAAAGGGACCAGTGTCAAGATGGATAAACCCAGAAGAGGGATAGTATCCAACGCCTCCAAGACCAAGAGCGATTGCAAGGTTTCTAACCTGGCTTAGCTCAACTCCCTCTATGTAAAAATCAATAGCTCTACCATACATGTGATAGCTCTCTCTGGCAACTCCGCTTGAAATTCTTCTTAAATAGGCATTCGTTGCGGGAGTGCGATAACCAGAGATGACAATCACCTTGCTTGCTTCAAAAGAGCAGCATATGGCATAAAGAAAATCAAGAAGCCTTACATCGATTGGATGAACCTCGTCTGCCCTGTGGTCTCTTAGTAAATAGTTAATATCGCTAAGAGCTTGCTTTATGTAATGTCCGTCGACCCAGTAAGTGGTCTTTAACCTCTCACCCGTATGGATAGAATAAAGGTCAATGACCCTAAGACCTTCGTTGGCAAGCAAAGACTTAGGCAATAAAAGCCCGGCTACGCCGGTAGCGATGTACTTTAGAGCTTCCCTTCTTGACATTCTTAGAACCTCCGGAAAAAAGCCGGCGTATTTATTTACCGCCCTTCCCGGCTGGCGGTGCATTCAATCAGGAACATCGGCATAAGCCCAAAGTAAAATCGCCAAAAGCGAACTTTGTAAGTATAACCCAGCAACATACATTCTTTATGCCCAAGCTCGAAAAAACTTCCCTCAATGTGCTCTACGCCCTCAGGATGTCTAACCTCAAGAAGACAATGCCTTGGCGTTAATAGCTTAATAAAGCCATCCTCGACCCACCAAAGCGGGAGCTCTTTGCCAAAGACTATGCCAACGCTTGCACCGTCCTTAATTGCCTCCAGAAGCTCACTTGCAGAGCTGACTTTGTCCTTGCAAACAGCTACGTTTTTAAGCATGGCAAAGCTATCCCTATAGTTTGGAAAGAGGAACCTAATTCCGACCTCTCTTATATAAACCTTGACATGATGGTCAAGACCGCCTATTAGCCTTGCGTTAAACCCAAGGCTTTGATAGCGCCTGACAAGACCCCTGAGGTCAATCAGCCTAAGCAAGGTATTTCGAAAAAGCTCGCGGCTAAATATCAAAACAGAGAGCAAAAAAGGCAAAAGGAAGAGCAAAAGAGAGAGTCTCTCCTTCAAAGCGTCTTTTAGGTCAACTATCTCAACAAAAGCACCATCTGGGAGCTCTTTCCACCGTCCTCTAAATGGGTGCGCAACGACCTTTAAAGGTCCGGCTTTTAGAAGACTGCCAATAAGCACCCCGCTATTATCGTGGAGCTTTTTCTCAACGCCTGCGTAAACTTTGCTGCTTACGAAAGCGCTTATGTACTCAACATCGTGGTCTGTTACTATGGCAAAGTCTATGTCCTCTTGGCGCATCGCCCTCTCTATGTCCTCAGGTTTACCAAGAGAATCATACGAAAACTGACTATGGATGTGGATAACAAAGCTATAAAGATAGACATTCGGAACTTTTAATGGATGAAAAACCGCCCTTCGGGCGAGGAAAAACCCGGCTGGATATAAAAAACCAAAGGCAAAATAAAATAAAACAAAAGCTACTACCCACTCAGGCATAGCTTTTTGCGAACTTCTGAAAGCGTCTTCTGGGCTTCGTTTTTTGCTACTATGGCACCGCTTTCAAAAACCTCTAATATAACGGATTTATCTAACGACTGTCTGCGGGCATATATTGGCTCTAAAAACCCACTTATGGATTCAAAAAGCCTGCTTTTGCATTCAACGCAGCCAAGCTTCCCGGCTTTACAATCGCTTTCAATCTCTTCGAGCGGCCAGCTCTTTGTGAAAATCCTGTGATTGGCAAAAACGGGGCATAGCTCAGGTCTTCCTGGGTCTGACTTTCGAAGCTTCATGGGGTCTGTAAAAAAGGACATTACCTTGGTTTTAAGCTCATTACCAATGTCAGTTAAGAAAATCGCATTGCCGTAGGATTTGCTCATCTTTCGTCCATCTGTGCCTGGAAGCCTTGGAACGCTGCTGACAACCCCTTTAGGCTCTACCAAGGTCTCGCCAAAGAGCTGATTAAAGCGCCTTGCGATTTGGCGGGTGAGCTCTATGTGAGGAAGCTGGTCTTCGCCAACCGGGACTAAATCTGCTTTGTATAGAAGAATATCAGCGCTTTGTAAAACTGGATAGCTAAAAAATCCAAGAGTATCAACATCAAAAAAGTCCCTTTTGCTAATTTGAAGCTGGGTACTTTGTAAATACCCCTCAAAAGCACCCCTTATGATTGAGTCTGACACAGCTTCAAGCAAAACCTCTTTTAATCGCCCGATGTCCTTTACCTCAAAAGGTAAGTTAGCTAAAAACGCCCCCATAGAGCTCTCGAGCTTATCTTTTAAGCTGATAGATACCTCTTTAAGGTCCAAGAGGTTTTGTCTGAGCTCTTTATAAGTTGGGTTCCACTCAAGCCAGCTCCTTGGCGTTATCAAAGATAGCAAAAAAGAGAGCTCAAGGTGCATAGAGACATCGGATTGCTTGAAAATCGCTACCTTAGAGTAATCAAGCCCAAGAGAGAGCCAATCCAAAACCATCTCAATTGAATCTTCATTAACCTTGCAAGGCTCTCTGTAAGAGCTCGTAAGGGCGTGCAAATCAGCAACCATGAAAAAGCAAGAGTTTTGGTCTATAAGCTCTATCCAGTTTTTAACGACAAAAACATGCCCAAGGTGCAGCTTGCCCGTTGGGCGCATTCCGCTAAGAACGCGCATTAAACAATATTAAGTCCTCCACAGCCTGAAGAAGACTGCTTGCTACAAATTCCCGCTGTGAATCAGAGAGCTGCGAGTGCACGGGAATTGAGAAAACCTCACTTCGATACCTTTGGGCATTGGGCAAGGGCGTGTGCTTTGAGTTTCTTAGCTCGTTAAGAAGGTAAGGATAATAGATGCGGGCGTCCACGCCCGCGTTTTTTAATGAATCTACTATTTTGTCCCTTTCTGGGTGGCGAAGGGTGTATAGATGATAAGAGTGGGTAGATAGAGCTCGCTCCTTTGGGTGGATAAAGTCCTTGCCGAGAGCTTCGCGATAGTATTGGGCGTTTAGTCTTCTTCTTAGATTTCGCTCCTTCAAAGTCCTTAGCTGGCAAAGCCCGATTGCAGCTTGGAACTCCGTGATTCTAACATTAAATGCCGGGTGGTCGCCAAAGTCTATCCACTTTTTGATGCTTTTGGCTATTGAAGGGTCGTCGGTTGCTATCGCGCCGCCTTCGCCCATGGGCAGGTTTTTAGAAGCGTAGAAGCTAAAAGCCGATAGATGCCCGATGCTGCCTGCGATTTTTCCCATATACATAGCCCCGTGGGCTTGAGCTGCGTCTTCTAAAATATAAAACCCGTAGCGCTCAGAGAGTGTCATGATTCCTTCCATATCAGCGCATTGACCATATAGATGCACAGGGATAACAACATGAGGCTTATAACGCTTAACTGCGTATTCGAGCGAATTTAAATCCATGGTGAAGTATTCATCGATATCCACGACTATCGGCTCTGCGTTTGCAAGCAGCACGGCATCAATTGTTGCCATAAAGCTCATTGCAGGGACTATGACCCTTTTGCCCTCCGCATTTAGGGCTTTTAGGGCAATAAAGAGAGCAACTGTGCCAGAGCAAACGCTATAAACATACTTAACCCCAAGATAGGCGCCGAACTCTTTCTCAAATAGGGCGGTCCACTTGCCGCGAGTTAGCTGCTGGCTTTGGATAATATCAAGAACGAGCTTTTTCTCGCACTCTCCTAAGGATGGCTCGATTATCCTCACCATGAGATAGGAATTTAAACGCACCTAAAGTGCAAAGTTGCAAATTTAGGCATAAAAGCCGTAGCTTTTTTGCAAAAGAGGTTATAATCCCTAACTGGAGGTAAAGTTGAAAAACATCGTGGTTACCCCAATGACCTTCGAGCCGGTTTATTCCCAAGAGGCCGAGATAGTGGAAAGAAAAGGCATAGGTCATCCAGACACAATCTGCGACTACCTTGCAGAAGAGCTCTCCCGAAGCCTTTGCAGGCTTTATATTGACTCGTTTGGAAGCATTATGCACCATAATGTAGATAAAGCGCTGCTCGTAGGCGGGCGCGCAAGGGCAGAGTTTGGCGGCGGCGAGGTCTTAGAGCCAATTGAGATTTACTTAGTTGGCAGGGCAACCCTTGAGGATTCAATAAACATCCAAGAGCTCGTTAATAAAACAGCCTCAGATTGGATAAAGAAAAACATCAAAAACCTCGACTTTGAAAAGCATGTGCGAGTTTACGCAAAGATAAAGCCGGGCAGCAAGGACTTGGTGGATTTATACAAGCGCTCGCAAGGGCAAGTTCCGCTTGCAAATGACACCTCCTTTGGCGTTGGATTTGCACCCCTAAACCCACTCGAGAGAGCAGTCTTAGAAGCAGAAAGGATTCTCAATTCGCAAAGCTTTAAAGAAGAACACCCAGAAGTAGGCGAAGACATAAAGGTAATGGGCGTTAGGATATCAAATAAGGTCCGTCTAACCGTTGCTTTAGCTTTTGTTAGCAAATATATCAAAGACCTAAATGAGTACTATGAGAAAAAATCAACCATAGAGCAAAAGCTAACAACATACCTAAGCGACCTCGTAGGTCAAATCGTGGAAATTAACATAAACACCGCAGATAGCAAGCACGGCGAGGTTTATATAACGGTCACTGGCACCTCCGCAGAGCAAGGCGACGATGGTCAAGTAGGAAGGGGCAACAGAGTAAACGGCTTAATAACCCCTTATAGACCCATGAGCCTTGAAGCAGCCGCAGGCAAAAACCCCGTATCTCACATTGGCAAAATCTACAACACCATTGCAAACAAGATAGCAAAGCGCGTCATAAAAGAGATTGAGGAAGTAGAAGAATGCTATTGCTACATAGTCTCTCAGATAGGAAAGCCCATAAACGAGCCTCAGGTGCTTGATATCAAGGTGCGCTCTAAAAAGAGCCTTGAGAAAATCCAAGAGCCGGCTCAAAAAATAGCCATGGAAGAGCTCGAGCTTATGCCCTCAGTATGGCAAGGGTTTTTAAAAGGTGAGTTTTTGGTAGCTTAAAACATGGGCGAATATATCTGGATTTTGATATTTCTTCTTATTGCAATCTCAGTAGGGCTTGTGATTGCTTTTATAAACGAAATCTTAGGCCCTCGCACAAAAGAGAGGATGGAAGACTACCCTTACGAGTGCGGGGTTCCTCTAATAGACAAAGAAGCCCGCGGGGTTTTCAAGCAAGGCTATTACCCAATAGGGCTTTTGCTCATACTCTTTGACATAGAGGTAGCGTTTCTATTCCCCTGGGCAGTAATCTTCAAGGACCTAACGCTGGAGGGCTTTATCGGGGGATTGATATTTTTGGGCATCCTAACCTTGGGCTTTCTTTATGAGTGGAAAAAGGGCGCTTTAGAGTGGGAAAAGTAGCTAAAACTCTTTTAGCATCCCAAGGACTTTATCTTCCCACCCTGGGTTTACGTAAGTTGCCTTGCGAAGGCGGCGCTTTCTCGAGCTTGGCTTGTGGGTATTATAATGCGACCCACCTGCTCTCTGGCGCTTAATCTTACCGGTTGCGGTAATGGAAAACCTCTTTTTGGCAGAGCGGTTTGACTTCATCTTTACCTTCTTCATCATCTAAATTATAAACCAAAACGTGGGGGGAGATTCCCCCCACAACCCCCCTTTCTTAACAATCAAGCAAAGCCTTTAGGTCCTTGCCAAGCTCTTTGTAAATGCCAAGCTTAAGCTTAAATACCTTTCCGTCTTTATCTAGCAAGTATGAGGTTGGAAAGCCGCTGACAGGATACTGGTCCTGAGCATGCGGTCTAAGTATCAAAAAGCTGTGTTTATTTTCGCGAAGATACGATTGCAAAGCCTCTTCAGAGCTGTCTAAGTTAACCGCAAGAATCTCAAATCCCCTATCCTTGCAGCGTCTGTATTCTCTTTCAAAAATTGGCATCTCTTCTCTGCAAGGGGGGCACCAAGTTGCCCAAAAGTTTAGCAAAACGACCTTTCCCCTAAAATCAGAGAGCTTTAAAACCTTACCATCTTGGGTTATAAAAGTATGGTCTTTTATATCCACGCCAGATATTTGATTAGACGGCTTTAAAGCAAAGTATAAAAACGCACCAAAAATAAGACCAAATAAAGCATACTTCAGATTTTTCTTAAATGAGCTCATGTTGAATACCTCGCATTTAAATTTACATACTCAGGTGTTAAGTCAGAGCTATAAAAGCTCCACTCGCTATTGCCCTCTTTTAGGTCTATCAATATAAGCACCTCTTTATTAAATTTAAGATAGCTTAGCAACATCTCACTATCAGGCGTTAGTGGCTTTTGGTCAAATACAGTATGGCTTCCAATCTTTATGCTAAGTTTGTTTATATCAACCCTTTCACTTCCAGAGCCAAGAGCTGCAATGATTCTGCCCCAGTTTGGGTCAAGCCCGTAAATTGCAGCTTTGACGAGGTTTGAATTAGCAACCAAGGAAGCAAGAGCTCTTGCCCTCTGCTTTGAGCTTGCATTGATTACTGACACTTTTATTATCTTCGTTGCGCCCTCGCCGTCAAGAACTATCATCTTAGCAAGACTTAGGCTAAGCTCTCTTATAAGCTCTGTCAAAAGGTTATCGTCCGCGCTCTTTGAAGAGGTGGATATAAGAACCGAGCAATCATTCGTGCTTGTGCATCCATCGACTGTAATTGAGTTAAAGCTCTCTTCATTAGTAATTTCGTGAATCTCTCTGAGTTTGTTAGTTTCGGCATCTAAAAACATAAAGGCAAGCATCGTTGCCATATTTGGATGTATCATTCCTGCCCCTTTTGCAAAGCCGCAGGCGTAAATCCCGTTTCTAAAAATTGCGTGAAGCTTTGGAAATCTATCAGTTGTTGATATTGTCTCGCTTGCAAGCTTTAAATCAAGCGGCTTTAATGAAAAACAAGCACTATCTATACCCCTTAAAACCCCGTCAATATCCAAAGGCTTTCCGATTATTCCAGTTGAAAATACCGCAACCTCGCTTTGCGAGATACCTAAGTTTTTAGCAACCCTTTTTGCCATCATCTCAGCATGCTCAAAGCCTATACTTCCAACCGCGCAATTTGCGTTCCCGCTATTTACAACAAGAGCTCTCAAAACCCCCGAGAAGTTTTGCATCGTGTAAAGAACGCTTTCGGATTTTACATAATTTTTGGTAAAGAGAATCGATGCTGGTCTAGAATCTTTTAGATAGACCACTAAAATATCATTCCCGGCTTGCTTAAGCCCTGCGTATCCAACGCCCATTAAAACAGATTCAAAACCTTCCACCAAAGCTCCTCAAAATTATTGACCTAACTCTTTGAAACTCCTCGCTGTCAGATATAAATTGCCCAGAGGGTGGTTGCTGACTAATATATTGAGTTGCTATCTTTATTCTATTTTGCGTTAGCGGATGGGTAGATAGCCACTCAGGCGGCGAGCTTCTCTCCATTGACTTAAGAGTCTCAAACACCCTTATAAGCCCATGAGGGTCATATCCAGATGCTCTCATGTAATCTATGGCAAGTCTATCTGCCTCTATCTCTTGCTCTCTGCTATATTTTAGAGCAAGGAGCTGAGCACCAATTTGACCTGCCTGAAGTGCTATTTGCCCGATTTTGCTATCGCCTGCTATTACTGAGCCTATCCCGATTGCTAAGCTTAGGCCAAGCTGGCGCTCTAAAAACTTCGCATGATGGCGAGCGTTGATATGCCCAAGCTCGTGAGCAAGAACAGCCGCAAGCTCGCTTTCAGATTTTAAATTAGCAAGCAGCCCTCTGGTTATTACCACAGGACCCCCGGGCAAGGCAAAGGCATTTATAGCTGGGCTATTTGCTACATAAAACTGATAAGGCAGCTTCCTCGGGGCGCTCTTAGCAAGGCTCATGCCAACCTGCCTTACATAAGATTGCACCCTTTCATCTGGAAAAGGTCCGCCAAGCTGGTTTATAACAACCGGGAGCTCTCGCTTGCCTACCTGAACCTCATACTCTTCAGAAACTGCACTAAGAAAACCGTAAGAGAGTCCAAAAATAAGCAAAACCAAAAGAGCTCTCATAGGCTAAAGTATAATCATCGCATCGCCAAAAGAGTAAAACCTATAGCGCTCTTTAATTGCCAAATTATACGCTTTCATAATAAGCTCTTTGCCCGCAAAGGCACTAACAAGAAAAAGAAGCGAAGACCTCGGGAGGTGAAAGTTTGTAATTAAAACATCAACCACTTTGAATTCATACCCAGGGTAGATATAAAGCCCCGTTTTGCCAAAAAAGCTCTCAAACCCCGCAGTCTCAAGAGCTCTAACGACGGTAGTGCCGACTGCAACTATGCGCCCGCCTAAGGCTTTGGTCTGCCTTATTAACTCAGCGGTCTGCTTTGGCACAATCACAAACTCTTCGTCAACCTTGTGGTCTTTTACATTTTCTGTCTTGACGGGTTTAAAGGTGCCGTATGATATATGAAGCGTTAAAAAAGCCATTTTGACCCCCTTTTGCCTAAGAGCCTCAATTAGCGACTCTGTAAAGTGAAGCGAAGCGGTGGGTGCAGCAACTGAGCCAGGATTGCGCGCAAAGACGCTCTGATAATCCTCCCTATCAGAGGGCTCTTCCTCTCTTTGAATATATGGCGGAAGCGGAAGCTTGCCATAGAGCTCTATAGCCTCCATATCCCCCAGCTTAGAAACTATCTCAACCTCAAACTTAGGTCCTTCTATCTGTTTTCTCACCAAAATATCAAAATCCTGCGCTACGCGCAGAGAGATACCTTCCTTTATTCCCCTCCCCCCAATTAGGGCATGCCAGACCCTCTCACTTATAAAATCAGTTAGCAAGACCTCTACCTTACCGCCGCTTGGCTTTTTGGCAAAGAGTCTTGCCGGTATTACCCTTGTGTCGTTAAAGACAATCAAATCCCTCTCATCTAAGAGCTCTAAAATATCCCTAAAAACTGCATGCTTGATAGAGCCGTCTTTACGAGAGATAACCATAAGCTTGCAGCTATCCCTTGGATAGACTGGTCTTTTGGCAATTAGCTCCTCAGGAAGCTCAAAATCAAACTCCTCAACCCTCACCAGTAGAGCCAAAGCCCCCCTCGCCCCTTTGGGTTTGAGAAAGTTCATCAGTTATCTCAAATTCAACCCTTAGCACATTACAAAAAACAAGCTGAGCAATCCTTTGACCCCTTGAAATTGTGAAAGTATCCTGACCTAAGTTAATCAAGATGACTTTTATCTCGCCTCTGTAGTCTGCGTCTATCGTCCCGGGGGAATTTAAAACCGTTATACCGTGCTTTAGCGCAAGACCGCTGCGCGGGCGAACCTGGGCTTCAATATTAGGCGGAAGCTCTATGGCAATCCCAGTCGGGATAAGCAATCTTTGCATCGGCTTTAATAGAACAGTCTCGTAAAGCGCGCAAAAGAGGTCAACGCCAGAAGAAAGCGAAGTTTGATAAGATGGCAATGGCAAGCCTTCTGAATTTGGTAATCTCTTTATCTTTACCTTCATCTTAATTTAGCCGGCGGTGGGACTTGAACCCACGACCTAGGCATTACGAGTGCCTCGCTCTACCTCTGAGCTACGCCGGCGAGCTTTGCCCTGCCTTGGTCGTCTATTTCTACAACTCTGACTGGAAGCTCGTCGCCGATGTTAAATTTACCCCTGGCATCTTTAATACCGCCATCC
>JANWVD010000018.1 GCA_025057715.1 Aquificaceae bacterium
AAAAAGTCCGTCTTTTACTGCTCCTGAGCTTACAGTATTGGAATTTTATAAGCGCTTTGTCTTTCACAAATACCACTCTTTGGACATAGATGCCTCAAGCCTAAGGCTGTTTTTAAGCCAAGACCTAAACCCTACGGCTATATTAACAGAGAAGAAAAATCAGTATCGCTACAACAAAGAGACAAAGACCTACCGCTTTATATTAAGATGCCAAAAGTGCAACTCTGAAGACCTAACTCAAGAACAGGACGTTTTAGACACCTGGTTTTCCTCCGCCCTTTGGCCAATTAGCGTCTTTGGCTGGCCCGAAGAAACAAAAGACCTAAAAGAGTTCTACCCAACAGACCTATTAGTTACTGGCTTTGACATTATCTTCTTCTGGGTTGCAAGGATGATAATGATGGGGGGATATTTTACTGACAAAGAGCCATTCAAAGATGTCTATATCCACGCGCTAATAAGAGACGAAAAAGGTCAAAAGATGTCAAAAACCAAAGGAAATGTCATAGACCCGCTTGATGTAATACAAGAATACGGCGCCGACGCACTTAGATTTACCTTAGCAATACTTACCCAGCAAGGTAGAGATTTAAGAGTTTCGCCAAAGCGCTTTGAGGGCTATAGACACTTTATCAACAAGCTATGGAACGCAGGCAGGTTTATCATCCTCAATCTTGACAAAGACCTGCTTTCAAAAGCCATCTATGCCTCAAACCCAAGCAAAGAAGATTTATGGATTATTACAAAGCTTAACAAAACCGCAAGGGTGGTTAACAAAGCGCTTGAAAGTTACGACTTTTCTCAAGCAGCCAGAGCTCTTTATGAATTCGTATGGTCGAGCTTTTGCGA
Source organism: Aquificaceae bacterium (assembly GCA_025057715.1). Classification (GTDB taxonomy): domain Bacteria; phylum Aquificota; class Aquificia; order Aquificales; family Aquificaceae; genus JANWVD01. The sequence continues at coordinate 850 of JANWVD010000018.1, forward strand.
TTGGTATATAGAGCTTTCTAAGGTAAAGCTAAAGTCCAAAACCGCTCAAGGCGAATCTGCGCCAGAGAGCATAGCCACCCAGCTGTGTCTTCTATCCACCTTTGAAAAAACCCTCAGGCTTTTGCACCCGTTTATCCCATTTGTGACATCAGAGCTATGGCAACGCCTTCCTACATCTCACGTCGAGATTTCAAAAGCCGAGTATTACCAGGAAAACCCCTCTGAGATATATCCCGAGGCAGAAGAGAGCATAGAAAAGCTCATAGGTCTTATTTCCTCAATCAGAGCTCTTAGGGCAGACCTTCGCATCCCCCCCTCTTCTGAGGTTAAACTAATATACCTAAATTCAAGCATATCAGACCTCTTTAGCGAGTTCGAGGCACAAATAAAGTCCCTTGCACGCCTTGAATCTATAGAATTATCTCAAACGCGCCCGCCTTCGTCGGGCGCAGGATATTTCAAAGACCAAGAGTTTTTCATACCCCTGCCCCAAGACTTAGACCCCCAAGAGCTCCTTCTTAACTACGAAAAGAGATTAAAAGAGCTCTCAAAAACGATTGAATCAGTTAGTCAAAAGCTCTCAAACAGAGAGTTCTTAGAAAAAGCCCCCGAAGAGGAGGTAGAAAAAGCCAAAAGAATCCTAGAAGATGCAAAAGAAGAGCTATATCGCCTTGAAAAACTCTCAAACTCAATCAAAGAGCTAAAAACATGAACCAAAGAGTCAGCGTTCTTCTATCTGCGCTTCCTTACATCAGAGAGTTTCACAAAAAGACCTTTGTGATTAAGTTTGGCGGCTCTGCAATGGTTGATGAAAGCCTTAGAGAGAGCTTTGCACTTGATGTAGCGCTTATGAGCTTAGTTGGCATAAAGCCAGTTATTGTTCACGGCGGCGGCCCTCAAATTAGCGAAGCTCTCGAGCGCTTTGGCATTAAATCTTCCTTCGTAGGCGGGCTTAGAAAGACCGATAGCCAAACAATTAAGGTCGTAAAGATGGTCCTATGCGGTCAGATAAACAAAGAGATAGTAAGCGCAATAAACGCCCAAGGTGCAAAGGCAGTCGGTCTTTCTGGAATAGATGCGTCTTTAATCAAAGCAAGAGCTCTAAATAAAGAAGCCTACTTTGGCTCGCTTAATATGCAAGTTCCAAGCGAAGAGCTTGGCTTTGTAGGTGAAGTAGAGAGCGTAAATACTAAGCTTTTAGAAACTTTACTTAATGAGTGCTTTGTGCCTGTTATTGCACCCATTGGAATAGGAGCTTGCGGTGAGGTTTATAACATCAATGCAGATATGGTCGCAAGCGCAATTGCCATTTCTCTAAAGGCGCATAAGCTCATATACCTAACTGACTCAAACGGCGTAAAGGACGAAAATTCAAACACGATATCCTCGCTTGATGCTTTTGGTGCAAAAACCTTGATTGAAAAGGGGCAAATCAGAGGCGGAATGTTGCCAAAGCTGCATAGCGCCCTTGAGGCTCTAAACTCAGGTGTGAAAAAGGTTCACATAATAGATGGCAGGATAAAGCACAGCATCCTGCTTGAGGTTTTCACCAGCGAAGGTATAGGAACAGAGGTGCTACCTTGAGCACACTTTTTTGCCTCTTAAGTGGTCTTATGTTCGTAGAGCTTAGCTACATTTTAATTAAGCACCTAAAAATTTACCTAATAACTTTGCCTCTAAAGCTATCCGCCTTTGCCATGGCGCTTACGCTCTTTGTAATAGACGGGGCTATGTATTGCCCAGTGGCGTTCCTAATGGGATTTTTATCGGCCATATATTGGAGAGGGCTAAGTGGAAAACTTCAAAACCCTTGAGGTTTTAATAAGTAATAAAACCTTCCAATTTTTCCTCTGGGTTGGTATCTTACAACTGCTTGCGCAGGTATTCTTAGAAAGAAGATTTGCCTTTTGGGTCTCGATTCTTTTCGCAACCGCGCTTTGGGCAATGAAGTTTGAGCTGCTTACGCCGCTTAAGGCTTGGTTAATTGTTTTAACTATAATGCTAATTTACTTTCTACCAAAAAAGCTATTCGAATTTAACCTATTTTTGCATCTAAGGGGCAAAAAGAGGTGTCCTATGTGCTTTAGCGAAATTCATAAAAGGGCAAAAATCTGCCCATTTTGCAAAAGCAGCTTAGAGAGGTTATAATAACATACATAGATGTTTAAAAAGACCTTCATAGTAGCAGAGCTCTCTGCCAATCACTTGCAAAACCTTGATATTGCTCTAAAGACCATAGATGCCATAAAGCAAAGCGGCGCAGATGCGGTAAAGCTCCAAAGTTATACCCCAGATAGCATCACAATAGATGTTAAATCAGACCTATTTAAAATCTCAGAGGGAACAATCTGGGATGGTGAATACCTCTATGACCTATACAAAAGAGCCTACACCCCGCCAGAGTGGCATGAAAAGCTATTTGAGCATGCTAAAAACCTCGGTCTTGAGTGTTTTTCAACGCCTTTTGACGAAAAAGCAGTCGAGATGCTTGAATCTCTTGATGTAAAGCTCTATAAGATTGCTTCTTTTGAGATAACCGACATACCGCTAATTGAGCTAATAGCAAGCAAGCAAAAACCTATCCTTATATCCACTGGCATAGCAACCTTAAGCGACATAGAAGCGGCTTTAAACGCATGCTATAAAGTAGGCAATAAAAATATCACACTTCTAAAGTGCGTATCTGAATACCCAACGCCCTTTGAGCATGTAAACTTGCTAACAATTAAAAATATGGCAGAGACTTTTAAAACTCAGGTTGGAATCTCAGACCACACAGTTGGCATCTCAGTCCCAATTGCGGCAGTAGCCCTTGGCGCAAAGGTAGTTGAAAAGCACTTTATATTAGATAGGTCCCTCGGGGGTCCAGACGCTGCATTTTCCTTAGAGCCAGCTGAGTTTTCTCAAATGGTCAAAGGCATCAGAGAGGTCGAATTAGCCTTAGGCGAGGTTACATACGAGCTTACAAAAGAGCAACAAAGGATGAGAAAGTTCTCAAGAAGCTTGTTCGCAGTTAAAGACATAAAATCAGGCGAGGAAATAACTAAAGAAAATGTCAGAAGCATTCGCCCCTCTTTTGGGCTTCACCCAAAGCACCTTGGTGAAATTTTGGGCAAAAAAGCCAAAATTGACATAAAAGCCGGCACGCCAATATCGTGGGAGCTCATTGAATGAATGGCAAATCCATCCTTATAACCGGCGGGACTGGCTCTTTTGGTCAGGCTTTTGTAAAATTCGTCCTTGAAAACTATTCACCTTCAAGACTTGTAGTCCTTAGCAGAGACGAATTTAAGCAATGGCAAATGCAAACTAAATTCCCAACTGAGAAATATCCAAACCTTAGGTTCTTCATAGGCGATATTCGCGACAAAGATAGGCTAAGATTTGCCTTTGACGGCATTGACTACGTAGTTCACGCAGCTGCTTTAAAGCATGTCCCAACGCTTGAATATAACCCCTTTGAGGCAGTCAAAACAAACGTCATAGGAACGCAAAACATAATAGAAGTGGCAATCCAGATGGGGGTAAAAAAGGTAGTTGCCCTATCAACAGATAAAGCAGTAAGCCCAGTCAACCTCTATGGGGCAACGAAGCTAACAATGGAAAAGCTCCTTATAGCAGGAAATGCCTACTCAGGCTCAAAACCGACGCGCTTTTGCGTTGTAAGATACGGCAATGTCATTGCCTCGCGCGGAAGCGTTATTGAGCTTTTTGAAAAGCTAACCAAAGAGGGCGCAAAAGAGCTCCCAATAACAGATGAGAGAATGACCCGCTTTTGGATAAGTCTAAAAGAGGGTGTGATGTTAGTGATTTTCGCGCTTGAAAATTGCAAAGGCGGCGAGCTCTTTGTGCCAAAAATCCCAAGCGTGAAGGTTGTAGATATAGCAAAAGCCATATGCCCGCATTGCAGCTTTAGAATTATTGGCATAAGACCGGGCGAGAAACTCCACGAGGTTTTAATATCAAAAGACGAATCAAGAAACGCTTATATTTTAAACAAAGACGGCAAAAGCTACTTTGTCTTGCTTCCTCCTAATGAAAAAACACAAACCTTAGAGAAACTAAGCGAGGAATTTGAATACTCAAGCGATAAAAACAACTGGTGGATAGAAAAAGACGAGCTTTTAGACTTTCTCAAAAAAGCCCGCGAGGAATGATTCCCTACGGAAGGCAAAACATATCACAAGATGACATAAAAGAGGTCTCTGAGGCTTTAACTAAGCCGCTTATTACCCAAGGACCAACAATTGAAGAATTTGAAAAACAACTCTCACTATACTTTGGCGCAAAGTTTGCCGTAGCTTTTAACTCAGGCACATCTGCGCTTTATTGCACCTATAGGGCTTTAGGTCTTAAAGAGGACGATGAGTTTATAACAAGCCCAATAACCTTCACCGCAACCGCTTCAGCTGGGGTCTTACTTGGCGCAAAGCCAGTATTTTGCGACATAGAAATAGATAGCGGTCTGATGGATGTAGGAGCTCTCAAAAGAGCAATAAGCCTCAGGACAAAGATGGTCGTGCCAGTTCACTATGCGGGCCATCCTTGCAACATGGAGGAGATATACAAAATTGCAAAAGATAGAGGGCTTTACATAGTAGAAGATGCCTGCCACGCGCCTGGGGCAAAATATAACAGCTACAAAATTGGCTCATGCGCCCATTCAGATGCAGCTGTTTTTAGCTTCCATCCTGTTAAGCACTTTACCACAGGCGAAGGCGGCGCAGTTTTGACAAATAGCGAAGAGCTCTATGAAAAGCTCATAAGACTAAGAAGCCATGGCATTAAAAGAGGTCAGGACTGGGAATACGAGGTTTTAGAGCCCTCTTTTAACTTCCGGATAACGGACTTTCAATGCGCTCTCGGGCTCTCTCAGCTAAAGAGGCTCGATGAGTTTATAAAAGAAAGAAGAGAAATAGCAACGCGCTACGCGCAGATTTTAACCCCCAAAGTATACCTCCCCCCAGAAAGAGAGTGGGCATATCATGTTTATCACCTATACCCCATAAGGCTCAAAGACCCCACAAAGCGAAGGGAGGTCTTTAGAAAGCTAAGAAGCGAAGGCTTTGGGGTTCAAGTTCACTATATTCCTGTTTATCACCACCCTTTTATGCAAAAAATAGGCTACCAGGTTTGTAAAAACGCAGAAGACTTTTACTCAAGAGTGATAAGTTTACCAATTTTTCCATCCCTTACCAAGGAGATTCAAGAAAGTGTTGCAAAAAAGCTCGAAGAGAGCCTCTGAAAAGCTAATTATAGGAACTGCCAATTTTGGGCTAAGTTACGGCATAGCCTGTGGCAAAAAGCTGCCAAAAGAGGAAATTAAGCAAATACTCTCATTAGCAAAAGCCTCGGGAATTTATAGAGTAGATACGGCCAAAGCCTACGGCGAAGCGCTTGAGATTCTGGGCGAGCTCTTAAGCGAGGAGTTTTTAATAATTAGCAAGTTAGCCCCAAAGAGCAAGGAAGAGCTCTTAGAGGACCTCAAGCTCTCTCTTAAAAAACTTCGCCGAAGGCGAGTTGATTATTTACTTTTGCATAAGCCTAGCCTAGTTAAAGAAAAGGGAGTGGTCGATGGGCTCTATAGAGCATTGGAGGAAGGTCTTGTTAAAAGTGTGGGCGTTTCTGTCTATCATAGCTGGGAGGTTGAGCTTTTCTCAGAGTACTTTGAGAGCTTTAGCGTAGAGCTCCCGCTAAGTGTTTATGACCAAAGGTTTAAGAAAGAGCTTGATACTTACGTAAAGATGGGTCTTGAGGTCTTTGCAAGGTCAGTGTTTTTGCAAGGGGCTGTGTTTTTAAAGTCCTTGCCGCCTTGGCTTGAGGCTCTTTCTAAGCCTAATGAGCGCCTAAGAGAGATTGCTAATAATCTTGGCATTAGCCTTGAGTGTCTTTGTCTTGGGTTTGTGCTTAGTCATTCGCAGCTAAGCGGTATAGTCATAGGCGTTGACTCTGTGTTTCAGCTTAAGAAAAATTTAGATTGCAAAGAGCTTGACATAGACCTTAGTGAGTTTGCGCAAACGGACGAAAGGCTCATATTGCCCTACCTTTGGGAGGGCTAAGCTATACTTTTAAGAATATGTTTAGGTTTTTGCTATTTGGGGCTATTGCGCTTACTTACCTTGTGATGATATGGGGCGGTCTTGTTCGCTCTACCGATTCTGGGCTTGCCTGCCCCGATTGGCCTCTTTGCTATGGTCAATTTTCAATGCCATTAGATAAAGCCGCAAGGCTTGAGATGGGACATCGAATTTTAAGTAGCTTTGCCGGTCTTTTCGTGTTTGGTCTTTTTCTGCTGACCGTTTTTGGCAAGTATTCTCTTAAGGTCAAACTCTTTGCAAGCGCGGCTCTGTTTTTTACCTTTAGCGCAGCAATCACTGGCATGAAGATGATAAAGTTAGAAGCCCCTAATCTTTCAAGCCACTTTCACATGGCCCTTGAGTCTTTTCACATCTTTGAGTCTATGCTAATTCTTGCCTCTTTGCTATTTGTCTATAGAGCCTATAGAGGGAGCTTTGAAGGGGCAATTCCAATCTGGGCATACGCTCTTGCAATCCTTACCATGGTCTCAGGGGTGATTGTTAGATACACGGGCTCTGGCGAGGCTTGCGGGCATGAGTGGCCAACATGCGCAGGGAGCTTAATTGGCGATATTTCAAACTGGCAAGTTGGCTTGCAAGTGCTTCATAGAAACCTCGCTTACCTAACTTGGCTTGGGTTTTTAACGCTTGCTTTGACAAACAAAGACAGAACCTCGCGCTTGGCTTTTGTTTTGATAAATGTTCAGATGATAAGCGCCATATCAATGGTCAAATCTGGGTTTTTCCTACCTCTTGTTTTCATAGATGTCACTCACGGGTTTTTCCTCTTTATGTGGCTTACATACAACCTTAGTTTGAGTCGCAAAGCTGAGGTGCTAAAACCAGCATGGCAAGGGGGATAAGCGCAAGCAAGATAAGCGGCTTCTTGCTTCTAACCAAACCCGGCATCGTTTTGCTGGTTTTAATAACCACCCTTGGCGGAATGTATATTGCCAATAGGCAAATACCATCTGAAGAGTTAGTATTTTGGACCTTGCTTGGGACCGGTCTTGCTTCCGCTGGCTCTGCGTCTTTGAATCAGTATCTTGACAAAGACATAGATGCATTAATGCTTCGAACAATGTCAAGACCGATTGTATCTGGCTTAGTAAGCGCTTATGAGGCTTTTGTTTTTGGCTCTATTTTGCTATTTGGCGGGTTTTTTATTCTGCTTTCAAAGGTTAACGCAACAAGCGCAGCTCTTGCGCTATCTACAGGTCTATACTATGTTCTTTTATACACTTACATCCTTAAGAGGAAAACTGCGCTTGCTACAGAGCTTGGTGGAATAGCAGGCGCAATGCCGCCAGTTATTGGATACTCCGCAGTAGAAGGGCTCATCAACAGAGAAGCCTTTGCGCTATTTATAATCATGTTTCTTTGGCAACCTGCCCACTTTTGGGCGCTTTCTATAAAATACCTTGATGATTACAAAAGAGCAAACATCCCAATAATGGCTCTAACTAAGGGAATAGAATACACAAAGATAAAGAGCCTAATCTATGTCGCTTCCTTGCTTCCTGCAACTCTTACGCTTTTTGCTTTCGGAACTGTCGGAGAGGTTTACTTCTGGAGCTCTCTTTTGCTTAGCCTATTTTACTTAATCCTTTGCGTTCTTTGGATTTTCAAGAAAGTTAGCGACATGTTTTTATTTTTCTACTCAGTTTTTTATCTAACGAGCCTATTTTCTGCGCTCGTGATGGATGTCAGGCGATGAGCCCTTGGTTTTATCTCGCAATCGTATCTTTGTCGATAGGGGGGCTTTTGGCGCTCCTTGTTGCAATAGCAAGAACACCCATTTTGCACTCAATCTTTCCAGAAGGGTATTTTTACCACGCCCTTGCTGGGCATGTTGACCTTGCTATAGTTGTGTTTTTGCTATCTTTTAGCGTCTTTTTGTGGGAAAGAACCTTTAAAAAAGTTAGCAACATAAGCTTTCTATTTGCTTTTAGCGGGTTTTTGAATATAGCCTTATCTTCTCTTTTAGGTCATGGCAAGGTGGTGTCAAATAACTACCTGCCGACCATAGATGACGCTCTGTTTTTAGCCGGTGCGGGGTTTTTCTTCTTTGGCTTTTGGCTTGCGACAATTGAGCTGCTTCCAAAAGCAAGACCCTTTTCAAAAGACCCTATAATTCACTTCCCGTCTATTGCGATAATTTTGAGCTTTATTATGCTTATTTCTTTCCTCCTTTCAATTCCAAAGGCTGGCTCAAAGTCAGAGCTCTATGCTTTTTACGAAAGACTATATTGGGCACCGGGGCATATACAGCAGTTTCTAAACGGGGCTATGCTACTCTATTTTTGGTATTTTATCCTTGCGAGAAACTCAAGAATCGGAATTTTAAGGCTTGGGGGGCTGATTTTTATAATTGCCAGCGGCCTTCAGGCGATAGTTCCAATAATTTTCAATGACCCAATCTCGAAAAATGCCAAAATCTTTTCCGAGATACTTTACGCCGTAGGGCTTGGGATTCCAATAATTTTGCATCTTCTTTCGCTATCTAAGAACCTAAAACCAAGGTTTGCAGAGACAAAGAGCGTTGGCGCAATTATGTCAATGCTGCTATTTAGCTTAGGGGCAATAATTGCCTACGCAGGTCTTGACGCAGATTTGAGAATCCCGGCGCACTATCATGGGATGGTAACTGCCATTACTTTAGGCTTTATGACCCTTAGCTATGATGCGCTTTCGCGATTTAATAGACTGACCTTAACGCAGGTGTATCTATACTCAAGCGGGATGGTTCTATTTGTCATAGGTCTTTACTTTGCGGGGCTTTTGGGAGCTCCCAGAAAAACGTTTGGGACTGCTTTTACTGAAAATCCTGCAATTTTAATCTCGCTCGGGGTTATGGGCTTTGGGACTGCTCTTGCTGTTGCTGGGGGGGTGTTGTTTGTATCCTACTTACTATATCTGGCTTTAAAAAGAGTTCTTGAAGAAGGG
>JANWVD010000019.1 GCA_025057715.1 Aquificaceae bacterium
TTGCTCGCCTTGTTAGAACCTCCCTCAAAGAAGCATAATCGTCTATGTAGCTAACTGTCTTTATCTTATAGCGCCTATAGAGCCTTTTTACCATTGAGCCAGCTTCCCAAACGACGCAAGAGCCCACCGTATAATCCCCATAAAAGTGGGATATATCAAACCCCTCTATCCTATTGGGTGCTTCAATCCCGAGGATTTCTCTAAATCCTTCTTTTATGCTTTGATAATCAAGGTTATAGCGCATATTTTCTTCTATTAGCTGTAAAAGTCCGCTATCTAAGCTCTCTATTAGCTCAAAACTTCCCCTATTTTTCAGCCACTCCATTCCCTCTTTTGATATCTCAAAATTAAGAAAAATAGCAGAGGGCAATGGGTTATTATAGTAAAAGCCAAGCAGCGTTTCTTCAACATCATCCTGAGTTTCTATAGTGAAAATCTCCTTATCGACGAGCTTCCTTGTTCTTATTAAAAAAACCCCAAGACTCCGCCCAGATAGGTAGAATATATCGCCGTCTTTTATGGATAGCCCAGCCACGCTCTGAGCTCTGCCTAAATTCTCGAGCGAAATGATTTGGTCTCTGTAAAGTGCGCATTTTTCGTAATTTAATCTTTCCATCTCGATAGAGATTTTCTCGTAAAGCTTTGACAAAACGCTACCGACATCACCAGACAATAGCGCAGAGGATGCCCTCACAGATAGTTCGTAATCCTCTTTTGAAATAAGTTCTGCACAAGGACCTGAGCAAAGCCCAAGGTGATAATCAATGCATGGCTCTTCGCGCTTTGGCATAGGGTCACATGTGCGCAAGCGAAACTGCTTGTGGATGAGTTTTTTCACCTTCCATGCCTTTGAGGCATTAAAAAAAGGTCCAAAGAGCACCCCGCCATGGGATATTCCGCGCACTACTTTTACCGTAGGAAAGTCCTCGTTTGTTAACAATAAAAGCGGGTATCCACTGCCATGGCGATGCATTACATTATATCTTGGCTTATGAAGTTGTATTAAATCCACTTCAAGCGTCAATGCTTCGTATTCATTTCTCGTGATAAACCATTCAACGTTAGATGAGTTTGATACAATTGCGTGCTCTTTTGAGTTTTTATCTGCGAGTTTTATATGCTGAAGTAGCCTATCCCGTAAGTTGACAGCTTTTCCTATGTAGATAGGCTTTTTACCATTCAAGAACATATAAACCCCCGGCTTTTCAGGGGCTTTTTGCACGCTATCTAAGTGAATCATAATTTAACGTTGCAAGTATTCTGGCTTTCGTCAACCCCTTTTTCCAAAACTGAAAGGACGCACGAAACCGAGCTCGCTATAACCCTATCGCAAATTTCGCGCTCTTCGTCGCTAAACTCAGAAAGGACATAGTCATTCACATCTTCCTTTCTTGGCGGTCTTGATATACCTACTTTTAGCCTCGCAAAGCTTTGCGTTTTTATCTCTTTGATAATTGACTCAACGCCCCTGTGACCGCCGCTACTTCCCTCGAGCCTAAGGCGTATCTTTCCCAAAGGAAGGTCAAGGTCGTCATATATCACAAGAAGATTCTCTGGAAAAAGCTCGTTATCTTCAAATAGGTTAACAACGGCAAGTCCGGAGCTATTCATGTAAGTTTGAGGCTTTGCGAGCAGAATCTCCCTACCGGCTATCTTAGCCTTATAAACGCAGCTAAGACTCTCAATTCTGCAATCTTTTAACCTAAGCCTTCTTGCAAGGCTATCAATTACCATAAACCCGACATTGTGCCGAGTCTTCTCGTAGCGCTTGCCTGGGTTTCCAAGACCCAGGACTAACTTTATCATTCACCCTCTTGAGCTTGCTCTGACTCAGGCTCTAAAACTACGGCTATCGTGTCCTCTGGGGAATTCATTATCTTACAGCCCTCGGGCGGGCTTATGTCCCTAACGTGCAAAGCATCCCCAAGTCCCATACGGCTTACATCTATCACTATCTTTTCAGGAATCAGGGAAATATCCGCCCTTATGGTAAGGCTCTTCATGAGCGCTTCAAAGTGCCACCAAGACCAACGCCAGCGGGCGTTCCTGAAAACTCAATAGGCACTTCAACGTCAATCTGTTTAAGATGGGAAATATCCTGAAGGTCTATATGGAGGATATTATCCCCGAGCCAACCAGTTTGCACGCTTTTTAATATGCAAAGCCTGGTTTGTCTATCTATTATCGCCTTTATTAGCATGGTTTCGCCTATTGGAAGTTTTCTTAAGTCTTTCACACTTGCAAAAGCGTGCAGATTTTCGCAGTCTTTACCGTAAATTTCAACGGGGATAAACCCCTCAGCCCTTTTTTTCTTAAGCTCTCCTTTAGTAGAGAGCTCTCTCGGTAGCAACGTTAGCTCAATCTGTCTCATGTGCTTTCTCCTTTAAACAAACAAAGAACTTATTGAAGAGCCTTCGTGCGCGCGCCTGATAGCTTCAGCAATAAGCGGTGCAACAGATACGACCCTTAGCTTCTCGAAGTTTTTACCCTCGAGAGAGAGCGTATTTGTAACAACCACCTCTTCAACGCAGCAAGACATCAACCTATCGAGCGCAGGACCTGAAAATATACCGTGAGTTGCAGCAACAAGGACCCTTTTTGCCCCTTTAGAAATTAGCAAATTAGACGCTGCAACGACCGTGCCAGCAGTGTCAATAATATCATCTACAATTACCGCTGTCTTTGAGGACACATCGCCGATGATATCAAGCACTTCCGTCACATTAGGCTCTGGTCTTCTTTTGTAAATTATTGCAATCCCACAGCCAAGCTTGTTTGCCAAAAGCCTTGCCCTTTCTACACCCCCCGCATCTGGTGATATAACTACGACGTCGTCACCCACCTTGTCTTTTATGTATTGATACAGATACCCCATTGCGTAAAGGTTATCAACTGGGATATTAAAAAACCCCTGTATCTGGGGTGAATGTAAGTCAACAACGATGACCCTTTGAGCCCCTGCCACAGTTATTAGGTCAGCTATGAGCCTTGCGCTAATTGGCACCCTTGGCCTGTCTTTTCTATCCTGTCTTGCATAGGCATAGTAGGGAATAACGGCGGTAATCCTGCCCGCAGAGGCTCGCTTTAGAGCATCCAATAGCAAAAGGAGCTCCATAATACTTTCATTAACCGGGCTAGAGAGAGACTGGATGACAAAGACATCCTCCCCTCGCATGGATTCATTAATTGCGATATGCACCTCCCCGTCGCTAAACCGCCCAACTATGGCATCGGATATAGCAACGCCTAAAACCTCCGAAACCTCTTTCGACAAAGACCTATTGCTACTGCCGGTTATTAACTTTATAGAACCAGTCATTTAAGCTCCTCTCCTAGTTTTAAGCTGGGGTGCCTGGATTCGAACCAGGAACCCTCGGATCCAAAATCCGATGCTCTGCCAGTTGAGCTACACCCCATAGCTCTCAACTCTATATAACCTCCAGCCTCGCAACGTGCATGCAACCTGGAGCTTCTCAAAAGGCTCACCTAAATAAAACACACAAGCACCGCTACCGCTAAGCCGGGCATCAATCCCAAGAGCCCTTAGATATCTTAGAACTTCCCCAATTTCTGGGTAAAGCTCACAAGCGGGGCGCTCAAGGGCATTATATAGCCCGCCTAAGTCTCCTCGCCTTAAGCAACTTAGGATTTTATCCTTATCAGGGCTTTCTGTCAACCACTCTGACCTAAGGGCAGAATACACCCTCGAAGAGCTCGCCTCAACATTCGGACAAACTATGGTAAAAACCATCTTAGGTAGGTCAATCTCATTAAGGACATCGCCCCTACCTTGACCAATCGCCGAAGGACCGCCTAAGAAAAATGGCGCATCAGAAGAAACCTGAGCAGCTATTTGCTTAAGCTGCGAATCGCTTAATGGTCTACCAAGGAGCTCGTTTACCCCAACAAGAGCTGTTGCCACATTTGAAGACCCGCCACCAAGACCAGACCCAAGTGGGATACTCTTCTCAATAAACACCTCAACATCCGGCAATCTCCCCAAAACCTGCGACATCAAAAGAAGCGCCCTATAGACAAGATTCTTCTCCATGGGGATTGATAAGTTAGTGCTTACAGAAAACCTCCCTTCGCGAATGTGAACTACATCAAACAGCGACACCTTATGATAAAGCGTGAAAATATCATGATATCCGTCAAGGCGCTTTTTGAGCACCCACAGACCCAAATTTACCTTCGCAGGCGAGAGGATAACCATCCCTTATGAAAATATTACTCAAAACGCGCCTTCGGCGCATTATATTGTTTTGATAAGAAAAGTTTAGCATGATGAACTAATATTTTAGTAAAAGCCCCTTGACAAGTCAGAGGAGTGTTTATATAATTTCGATTAAAATACTGAGTTAAGGAGGTTTGTCATGGCTAAGCTCAGGCCACTCAACGACAAGATAGTGGTCAAACGCATCGAGGAGCAAGAGCAACGCACCGCCTCTGGCATCATTATCCCCGATACTGCGAAAGAAAAGCCTCAAGTAGGCGAAGTCATAGCAGTAGGGGAAGGCAGAATGCTCCAAAACGGTCAAAGGGTCGCACCTTCGGTTAAGGTCGGCGACAAGGTAGTTTTTAATAAGTATGCCGGCACCGAGGTGGAGTTAGGTGGCGAAAAGCTCCTCGTTATGTCCGAGGACGAAGTCCTCGCTATCGTAGAATGAAATCAATTTAAGGAGGTATAGTCAATGGCTGCAAAGAGAGTAATTTACGGCGAGGAAGCAAGAGCACGCCTAAAAGCCGGCGTTGACAAGCTGGCTAATGCGGTTAAGGTCACCCTCGGACCAAAAGGTCGCGAGGTGGTTATTGAGAAAAAGTGGGGCTCCCCGCTCGTTACCAAAGACGGCGTCACCGTCGCCAAGGAGATTGAGCTCAAAGACCCATACGAAAACATGGGCGCTCAGTTAGTAAGAGAGGTTGCATCCAAAACCGCAGACGTAGCAGGTGATGGCACAACCACTGCAACCGTCCTTGCCCAAGCAATCTTTAACGACGGGCTAAAGTCCATTGCCTCTGGCGCAAACCCGATGGATATTAAGCGCGGCATTGACAAAGCTGTTGCCTTAGTAGTTGAGAAAATCAAAGAGCTCTCAACACCAGTGCGTGGAAACGAGGATATCGAGCAAGTTGCCACCATCTCTGCAAACAACGACCCAGAGATTGGCAAAATCATAGCCGAAGCAATGGAAAAGGTCGGCAAAGACGGCGTTATAACCGTCGAAGAGTCAAAATCCGCACAAACAACCCTCGAGACAGTTCAAGGTATGCAATTTGACAGAGGTTATCTATCGCCTTACTTTGTCAACAACCCCGACCGCATGGAAGCAGTCTTAGAAGAGCCATACATTCTCATTTACGAGAAGAAAATCTCAAATGTCAAAGACCTCCTTCCACTTCTTGAGCAAGTCGTAAGGTCTGGAAGACCGCTTTTAATAGTAGCCGAAGATGTAGAAGCAGAAGCTCTCGCAACCCTCGTCGTAAACCACATTAAAGGCATCATAAAGGCTTGCGCAGTTAAAGCCCCGGGCTTTGGTCAAAGGAGAAAGGACTATCTTCAAGACATTGCCACGCTAACTGGCGGGACTGCTATTACCGAAGAGCTCGGTATCAAGCTCGAAAGCGTCAGCATCAACGACCTCGGACGCGCAGACAAGGTCGTTGTTGACAAGGACAATACAACCATCGTTGGCGGCAAAGGCTCAAAAGATGCTATAAACGCTCGCATCGAGCAAATCCGCAAGCAAATCCAAGAGACAACATCTGACTACGATAGGGAAAAGCTCCAAGAGCGTCTCGCGAAATTAGCAGGCGGGGTTGCCATTATCAGAGTCGGCGCAGCAACTGAAGCTGAAGCCAAGGAGAAAAAGGCAAGGGTCGAAGACGCAGTTCATGCAACAAAGGCAGCCGTTGAAGAGGGAATCGTCCCTGGTGGTGGTGTTGCTTTAGTTAGGGCTTCGGAAGCTCTTGATGAGCTAAAGCTCGAAAACCCAGACCAGCAAGTAGGCGTCAAAATCGTTAAAGAGGCTTGCAGGTCACCTCTTCGTCAAATATCTGCAAACGCCGGCTTTGAAGGGTATGTAGTTCTTGAAAAGGTCTTGCAGCTTGGCAAGGAAAAGGGTGCAAACTGGGGCTTTGACGCAGCTTCTGGGGATTATCGCGATATGGTCCAAGCTGGCATTATAGACCCAACAAAAGTCGTTCGCACCGCAATACAAAACGCTGCCTCTGTTGCAGGCACAATGTTAACCGCAGAGGCGCTCGTTGCTGAAATCCCAGAGGACAAAAAAGACAAAGCGCCAGCAACCCCAGATGTTCCAGACTTAGACTAACACTTTCCTCGCCCCCCGATAGGGGGGCGGTTTATAATAAAAGAATGAAAATAAAGGTCGAGCTTGTTACCCCGAGGGGGGTTCATCTTTCCAAAGAGGTGGATTCCGTAAATATACCAACCCAAGAGGGTGAAATAGGTGTGTTGTTTGGGCATGTGCCCTTGCTTTGCCCGCTTTGGCCTGGTCTTGTTTATTTTGATGCAAAGAGCGATGAAGGCGTTGTAGTTTCCTATGGATTTGTCCTAATTGAAAGAGATAGGGTTTTAATCTTATCAGAAGAGGCCAAAACTGTCGGTGAGATTGACGCAGGTGCTGAAAAAGAGTTTTTTGACGATGCTATGAAAAGACTTGCGAGCGCGTCCGCACTTGAGGAGATTTTAGAAGCTCAAAGGAAACTGGAGCGTTCCAGGGTATTTTTAGAGCTCTCGCAAAAGTTTGGTAAGGGAGAATAGATTTTTTAATCAAAAGCTGCGGTTTTATCAGCCAAAATCCCATAGGCTTTCAATTGTTGAAATTCTGTTTTGTGATTTTATAAAAGCCCCAAAGGCACAGCCAAATTTAGCAGATTTAGGGGCTGGCTTTGGCACCTTAAGCATGCTTTGCTCTTTGAAGCTAAAGTGCAAGGTCCTTGCTGTCGAGAATGACCCCCTAATGATTGAGCTACTTTACAAGAACATAGAGATAAACTCGCTGGGAGAATTTATTAAAGTAGCAGAGTTTGATATAAAAGACCCCAAAAGCTGGTGTGAGAGAGGGGCTTTTGATTGTGTAGTTTGTAATCCCCCATTTTTTAGGTGGGGCAAGAATCTCTATAGGTCAGAAACAAAAACAGTCCTCTCGGATTTTATAAACTGCGCAGGCTTTGTCTTAAGGGATGGTGGGTTTTTAAATTTGATGATACCTGCTTTTAGGTTATTCGAAGCTTACGAATATATGAAAATTAATAACATTCATCCAAAAGTTATAAGATTTTTGTATCCGAAAGTTGGTTTTCCGGCAAAAGTAGTCTTTATTCTTGGTGTTAAAAACATAAAACCTGAGGTTTTCTTCGAAAAACCACTGATTATAAACAAAGATGATGGCGAATACACAAACGAAGTGCTCTCTTGCATACAAGGATTTTGTGATATAATAGAAGGCTTAGGATGAGAGCTCTAGGAGGCTGGAATGAAGCTGCCAGAGAAGCTGGTAGAGCGTATTGCAGAGAAGCTTATAAAGGACCTTTACGAAACTCAAAAGTTAATAGAGCCAGAGGATGTCTTCGTCTTTAAAAGAAAAATCATCGCAATATTTAAAGAAGTAGGCGAGCAAGAAAGAATTCTTGATGAAAAAACCAAGGAAACTTTAAAAGAAAAATTACATACGCTTGAGGAAAATAACTTAGACTATAGAACCGCATACAAGACGGTTAGAGCAAGGCTTGCAGAAGAGTTAGGCATTTATACAACGAGGCGCGAAAGGATGAATCACATTACGCGCAAGATAAGAGACTTAATCATGGAAGACCAGAGCGTTGAGATTTACGAAGAGCCACAAATCATAAGAGGTAAAATTCGCGATATCCTAATGGAAGCTCTGAAAGAAGAAGAAGAAATAGACAAAGAGGTAAGAGAGAGAATAAGAGCATATTCTAAGAAAATAGTCGAGGGCACACCAGAGTGGAACCATCTATATAGAAGGATTTATGAAGATGCATTGAGAAAAAGGGGATTGCTTTAAGGCAAGTAAGGTATGGGATTTTGCCTTATGCCGTATCTTAAAACTTCGTAATGAAGATGAGGACCAAAAGAGCGCCCAGTAGTGCCAACTTTGCCAATCATCTGACCCCTGTAGATATCCTCTGGGGGATAGACGTTTATATCAGATAGATGTGCATACAAGGTTACATACCCATATCCGTGGTAGATAATCACAGTCTTCCCATATCCTCTAATCCAGCCGCTATAAATTACCCTACCATCAGCTGAGGATACAACTATTGTGCCATACGGAGCTGAGATATCTATGCCCGTGTGAAATTCGCGTCTTCCCGCAAGGAATCGCCAACCATAATCAGAACTCACAACACCAACAACAGGCCAGATATTGGGTGTTGCAGCCTCAGGGGTTTTAACCTTTAAAAGAGCTTCTAAAGCCTCTTCTGGTGATAGTTCTTTTATGATGCGGTCAACACCTTGCACATCAAAGGTATAATCAGGAGATGGCTCTTGAAGAAATTCTGACCCTGAGCCGATGGCAAGATGCTCTGTTTGGATTTGCGTATGAGAGGCAAAGAGACATATTATCAGCAATACATAAAGGAAAAGCATTAGAATAGATTATAACCTCTCTTCAGGGTGCGTAGCTCAAAGGCAGAGCGGGCGGCTCATAACCGCCCGGTTGGGGGTTCGAGTCCTCCCGCACCCACTAAGTTTCCAAAGAAGACAAAAACCCCAATTCTCAAAGACCTTGCGATGAAGCTGGCAAGGAGAAAGCTCCAAAACGGCATGGCGAATGCCCCAGCAAGATAGCAAACGAGCTTATAGGGTTCACCTATCAAAACTGCGAGAATGCCATATTTTTCAAAAAGCGAATGTCCCCTTTGATAGAGCTTTTTTGAAAAAAGCCTAATTACCAACCTTTCACCAAAGACCCTTGCAAGGCTATAGCTACAGATGGCACCTAAAATATTCCCAACAAACGCGACGATGCCGGCAATGAGTGGGTCCATACCAAAAAGCTTTGCACCGGCAACAAAAGGATAAGGTGGAACTGGCTGAATAATTGATTCGGTAAAGGATAAAACAAACAGCGCAATATATCCGTAATTCTCAATATATACGCTAGCAAATGCTTTAGCCCTTTCTAAGAGCTCTATAATGGGACCTCCATTGAGTCCTTTGCAGCAAGCACCTCAATGCCAAGGTCGTCTGATAATTCAACTGCTATCCTATCTGGGTCAGCAAGGCTTAAGAGCTCGTATCCAAAGTGTGTTAAGATGGCTTTTTTTGGTTTTATGTTAAGAATGAGAGTTCTTGCATCGTCAAGGCATAGATGCTGAATGCCCGGTATTTTGTATAAAAGCGTGGTATTAACGAGCATAACTTCCGGTTCCTTTGGGTATAGCTCGAGCATACGCTCTTCAAACATTCCGC
>JANWVD010000001.1 GCA_025057715.1 Aquificaceae bacterium
AATGCAGACCGCCGCCTAAGTAAAGCCCTTCGCTTAGCTCGTAGGAAAAGGAAGGTATTACGCGCATAAACTGAAAGTTTGTTCTCATATTGAGCATAGCGCCTAAGTTGGTGCGAGGGTCAAACGCCGAAAGCAAGCGCTCGTTGTTTGTATAATCAACGCCGAGACCAGAAACGCCAAAAGCACCAAGCCCCAAGCTAAGGCGCTCACCTACGGGCATAACCAATCCAACCTCGGGAATTACAAACAGGTCTGCCTTAGACTTTTGATTACCTGAATCCCCAAGCGGGTTTTGAATTCTCGTCTTCACGCTCGGGGCAAAAACGATACCACCAAAGCTAAAGCTATAACCCTTATGAGACCGCATCCAAGCGGGGTTTCTAAAAGGTGCGTCGGTCGCGGAAAGCGGTAAACCGACGCCTATGCCGCCCATTGCCCTCGATGCTGGCGTAACGCCAATGAGGTTATCGCCGTTAGTCGCAAGCGCAGCGCCACTTAGGATAGCAAGAGCCAATACTAATCTCAATCTTCCTACCTCCTTAAAAACTCAGTTTAGACCCTTCTTTTGCCATCTCGTATTCGAAGTGCTGATAGACGCTAAAAAACCTGCTTATAGAGGATATACGTAAACCCGCCTTACGGCGGATTTAAAGCCGGATTCTATAACCAATTGTAAAACCGGCTACGAAACTAGCTCCAAGCGCCAACTTTTTAAAGATTCCTGTTATAAAACCGAAAAAACCGCCTGCGGCGGAGAGAAACACCCCCTCCAAAGCACCCCAATTTACGCTTAAAATCCCCTTGTTAGCAAGCCACATCAAGCTAAGCACGTATATCCCACTCAAAAGCGCGAAAAAGCCAATTAGCTTCCTTACCGAATAGCCAACTACCAAACCAAGCAGGCTGAAAAACCCAAGGTCAAAGAAAACTTCGTTCACTGATACCTAAATACGCTCGGATTTAGAACATCCGGGTAGTTTGTCCTCATCTCATAATCAAAGAGTTGCTTGCGAATAGACTTAAGGTCTGTGCGAGAGGGCTTAAAGGGGAAGCTCTTTATATCGCTTACTGAGCTATCGCCAAATGGTCTATTGCAAGCAACCTCCGTGGTTTTACCCCTACAACCAGAGGTCATGAAAGGTCTTGCGGAATTAAACACCTCTTCGAAAGTGTCTTTATCAACGCCAAAGTCAATTACTTGCCCACGCTCGTTGAAGCTCATGTTCTCGTAGCGTGAGATGGAATTGTCTATTAAATACCTTGCCATTTGCACCCTTCTAAATTGAGGTGCTGGACAAGGGCGTTCCTTTTCCATCATAGAGCCTTCTTCCGGCCAAAATGAAAATAGATGCGTTCTTGCGCCAAGGTCGCGAACGCGCTGAATTGCCTCAATCATCTCCTGCTCGGTTTCGCCAAGACCCACAACTAAATGACAACCAGCGTGTCCATCGCCCATGACACTGCACGCCCACTCAAGCACCTGCCAGAAAAACTCCCATCTATGCGGGCTTTTCATGGGCTTGCCCCTTAGCTTTTCAAAGACCGGCTTTGTGGCACAATCAATCGCAACGGTGACGGTGTCAGCCCCGAGCCTATGATAGTCTTCAATATCTTCGTAGCGAGTACCAGTTGCGTTAATTAAAAGAGACACAAATAGCTTCTCGCCTAAGGACTTTACGACCTTATCTAAGACAAATTTGGTATCCTCAATCGCCCTTGGGTGGGTAATTTGAGCGATGCAAAGCCTTTCAACGTGACCAACCGCCATGGAGCGAGAGATTATCTCATCGAGCTTAACCGTAGGCCATTCTACCCTTATGAAGTTCTTCTTTGAGTATTCCATCTCTCTGGCTTTTTGAAGCCCGCAAGAGGCGCATGTAGCGTGGCATCCAGAGGGGTATGTAAGAAGGGTGTTTATACACCCAAGGCGGGAGTTTCTATAAAAGCTGCCCGGCACCAACCCAAGCGTCATGGCAGCTGCCATGCTTATTTGCATATATTCCGGGCTTTGCTCCTGACGGGTTAACCTCTCAAGAGTAAGAATGTCCATCAGATATTCCTCCTTTTTATACTATAAAGCATGCTCGGGGTAATAGGCTTTGGCAACATGGGGAGCTCTTTCGTTAAACGCCTACATAAAGATTATAAAATCTCGGTTTACGATAAAGACAAGAGCAAGCTCTTAAATTCAGAGGGGCTCAGCTTTGAAGCAAAAGATAGCCTCGAAGAGCTCTTGGAAGTTTCTGAGACATTGCTTTTGTGCGTAAAGCCAAAGGATGCCTTAGATGTTCTTAAGAGTTTAAGCAGTTGGCAAGGCACAATTATTAGCTGCGTAGCAGGTTTAGAGATTGCGAAAATTCAAAGGTTTGTTAAAGCAAGGGTAGTTAGAATTATGCCAAACCTTGCAGTAAGCGTTGGCCTTGGAAGTATTGCCGTTTGTGGGGATGTTAGCGAAGATGTTAGAAGAATGCTCTCAAGGTGCGGTGAGGTCTTCGAGCTTGAAGAGGGTCTTTTTGATGCATTTACCGCCATAGCTGGCTCTGGACCTGCGTTTTTTTATAAGTTTTTGCAGGGAATGGTCTTAGGCGGAGTTTATTTAGGTATGAGCAAAGAGAGTGCCCTGAAGGTTAGTCTTCAATCAATTTTGGGCGCTTGTGAACTTCTTAAAAACAATGGTTCTCTTGAAGAGCTGATTTTCAAAGTTTCATCACCGGGCGGGACAACGATAGAAGGTATAAAGCTCTTAGAAGAGAAGGCTTTTTGCGGTATAGTTCTTGAGTGCATTGCAAAGACCGCACAAAAGTCCAAGCTCCTATCTACTCTTTAAAGGTCAAAAATTTTAGCTTCGGAGTTGAGCTTTGGGAAGGTCATGGCTTTGCACCTTTGCAAATTCATTCAAATAAAGTTTTGCGCGTAAGCGCGTTTGATGAACCTTCCGAATGCGATGCTGTATATACAACAGACTATGGGTTTAAGATAGGGGTCAAGACTGCGGACTGCGTGCCTATATTGCTTGCAGGCAGAGGCGTTATTTGCGCCATCCATGCAGGCTGGAGGGGTCTAAAGCATGGCATTATCCAAGAGGCTATCTTAAAACTCTCAGGGCTTTGCCCTGCTAATGAGCTAATTGCCTTTATTGGCCCAAGCGCGCTCTCTTGTTGCTATGAAGTTGGCGAGGAGTTTTGGAATCACTTCAAGGCACTTGAAAGAAGAGCAGGGAAGATATACATGGACACCCAAAGAGAGGCTATTATTCAGCTAAAAGAGCTTGGCGTTAGGCAATTTCACATACTAAGATTTTGCACCATTTGCAACCTAAGTTTACCCTCGCATAGGCGCGATAAATCAAAAGAGAGGTTATACTCATGGATAGTCATGGAGGGAGAGCTTGAACAACGAGCTTAACGAGAGGGTCTTTTCCTCAATAAGCGGGATATACGACCTATTTTTGAGCTTAGCCACACTTGGGCAAATCTCTCGCTGGCAAGAAGAGCTCTTAAAGTGCGCAGAGGCTTATAAAAACCACCTTGATATAGGAACTGGCACGGGGGAGGTGCTAATAAAGAGCAAAGGGGGCCTTAAGGTAGGTCTTGATATCTCTTTGGAGATGTTAAAGAGAGCAAAGCGCAAAGAGAGCTCGGGGAATTTTATCCTTGCAGATGCTCTAAAACTTCCTTTTAAAGATGGTTCTTTTAATCTCATTACCCTGTCGCTAACTTACAGACACTTGCCAAAAAGGGAAGAGTTTCTAAAAGAAGCAAAGCGAGTGCTTGATGTATCTGGGAAGCTATGTCTATTAGATATTGCAAGGCCGCCGAGGGTTTTGGTAGTGCTTATTAAGGCTCTTGGGTTTTTGCCCGGGGTTTTAATCTTTGGCATAGAAAAGTGGAGGTTTTTGATTAGCTCAATCGAGCATAGCCAGAGCTTGGATGAGGTCTTAAAAGAGCTTAAATCCGCAGGCTTTGAGCCAACTTTGGTAAAAACAAAACTATTTAGCCTCATTTTCATAGCATGCAGCCGCAGGAGCTTATAAAAGATAGGCTAAGGCTTGTAAATTTAGGCGATGTTAAGCAGCTTGTAATATTTTTGCTCGTTGTTTTTTTGAGCTTTTGGAGGATAGAAAAAGAGAGAAGCTACCTCTGGGATGAGGACCTTGGCGAGGGCTCAGTTCATGTAGTTCTTGAATCAACCCCTCGTTTGGAAGAAGGTTCAATCAAGGTAATGGTAAAGATAGTAGGCGGGGACTTTCCAGAAATATACGACAAGCGCGGTAAGTTAACGCTTATTGCAACTGAAAATGTTCCATCTAAGTCCTTTATAGTTAATGCAAAGGTAAAGGTCAAGCACGGATTTGTGTTTTTAAGTGCAAACTATAGGGACATTGAAAAGGTCATTTTTGAAGAGCCGTCCTTAAGAGAGCGCTACATAAAAAGAGCGATGGCAAAGATTGAAAACCCGGAGGTGGAGGGTTTGGTGCTAACTTACCTATTTGGGGAGAGCGCAGAGGGGCTATCTCAGGACATACAAGCTGCCTTTTACAAAACCGGGCTTGTTCATATGCTTGTCATTTCCGGCTTTCATGTTGGGATGATATTCATGATTTTAAGAGTAGGCGCACCTCAGCCCTTTGGAAGCATCATTGGAATGCTGGGAATCGTTCTTTACGTTTGGCTCTTAGTCCCTCATAATCCGCCCGTCCTTAGAGCAACGGTTATGATACTTCTATTTATTGCAGTTAAATTGCTCCAAGGGGCGCCAAATTCGCTTGCCATACTTTTATTTTCTGGAAGCTTATTGCTCTTAGTTTCGCCAGAGTTCGTCGTCTCTTACTCATTTTGGCTTTCATTTTGGGCAACTCTTTATATAATTGTGGCGCTTAGAAACTTCAAAAAAGAGCAAGACATTGCAGATTCTTTTCTAATAGCGCCTGCTTGGGTCTCTCTTTTTGCATTTCTTGGCGTAACGCCGCTTCTTTTGACCTTTTCAAATACAAGCATGGGAAGTATCATCTTTAGCCCAATAGTGGGGTATCTATTCTTTCCATTTACCGCATACGGGGTTCTTGAGCTGCTGACGTTTTTCTCGCTTCCGACGTTTCCGCTTGAGTGGAATGGAATCGTGGTTTTAAAAGTAGTGGAGATTCTCTCGATGCTTGATTTAAGGCTTTGGAAGGGAATGTCACTGACAGCGGGCGTTATTTGCCTTGTCCTAAATGCGCTGGTGATATACCTAACGAGAGGCTTTGAGAAGCTGATTGCGATTTTGATATTTATTGTTTTTTTAGTGTTTGGTTAGAGCCGTGGGGTATATTTTGCCTATTTTGGCTTATTTAGTTGGCTCTTTGTTATTTGCAAAGCTGATAGCCTCTATTAAGGGCGTTGATATTAGTAAAATTGGGAGCAAAAACCCGGGTGCAACAAACATTGCAAGGGCGCTTGGCTTTCGCTGGGGGCTTGTGGTTTTTTTATTAGATGCTTCAAAGGGTCTTTTGCCTACGCTGTTTGCTAAGCACTTCTATGGTCCTGAGTCGCTAATTTATGCACTAACAGCCATTGCAAGCGTTCTTGGGCATAACTTCCCCATTTACTATGGATTTAGAGGCGGCAAGGGGGTAGCGACCTCTTTTGGCATTGCCGTTGTTTTTTCCCCCCTCGGAAGCATGCTAAGCGCTCTTATCTGGGGCTTGGTCTTTTGGAAAACAAGGATATCTGCAATAGCTTCCATTCTTGCAATTATTAGCTTTGTGATAGCTTGCGCTATATTAAAAATCCCTACATACCCCATGATTGCAAGCATATTTATAAGCGCTTTGATAATAATCAGGCACTATCCGAATATCAAAAGATTAATAAGAGGTGAAGAGCATTCTTTTCGTTAAATGAGGGCGCTTTTGATATTTCTTTTTGGTATTTATCTATTTAGAATCTCTCATATAGTTTTTTACCCTTTTGACCTAACGCCGGAAGAGGCTCAATATTGGGATTGGTCAAGACATCTTGACATTAGCTACTATTCAAAGCCGCCAATGGTTGCTTACCTAAATGCAATCTCAAGCGCCATTTTTGGCATAAGCGAGCTAAGCGTTAGATTAGTCCCGATACTTCTTTCTTTTATTCTTTCAATAGCGAGCTTTATCTATCTTAAAAGACATATAGGCGAAGATAGAGCTCTTAAGTTTGTCATAGTGGCGCAGCTAAGCTTGGGGATGTCTCTAAATTCCATGCTTGCAACAACAGATGCACCGCTTTTATTTTTTTGGACGCTTGGGGTTTTTGCTATAAATTCGGCGATTAATCAAAGCTCTTTATGGCGGTGGTTTTTAGTAGGGACTCTATTTGGACTCGCTTTTTTGAGTAAATTTAGCGCAGTTTTGTGGATTTTGTGCGCTGCTTTGCTTATCCTTATTCGAAGGCGTGAGCTTATTAAAAGCTTTGGTCCATATATATCGGTTTTGACCTTTGGGTTTTTTACTCTTCCGGTGATTTTTTGGAATTTAAAGCACGACTTTGTTGCCTTTAGACATGTTTCTGGTCTTGCCAGCAAAGGCAGCGGGATAAGGTTTGAAGGACCAATAGAATTTATCCTCTCGCAAACTCTTATGATGTCGGTTTTGCCGTTTTTACTGATGGTTTTTGGATTTATAAGGCTTTGGAAGGATAAAAGATTTGAAGTTTTTATATTCTTCTCGCTTCCTGTTTTTATATTTTTTACCGTCCTATCTATCTTTACAAATGTTGAAGCAAATTGGGCAGGGCCAGCACTCGTTGGGGGATTGATTTTGGCGAGCTATTTTATTAGCGGTTTAGCGCTCTGGGCTTATGTTTTTTTGAGTTTGATAATACTAACTGCAGTTTACTTTAGCCCAGTTTTTGATAAGCTCGGTTTAAGTGAGATTTTGCCACCTAATAAAGACCCAGCGAAGGTCGGCATAGGCTGGAAATCCCTTGGGGAGGCAGTATCAAGCCTGAGGGTAAATAAAGAAGCGATTGTCACGCCACATTATCAAATTGCGGCACAGCTTGCATTCTATGTTAAATCAAACCCAAGAACATATTGCGTAAATCTTGGAAGGCGGATGAACCAATACGACCTTTGGGAAAAAAACTATCAAGGCGATGCGATATTTGTTGATAATAAGCCAATTCAGGACATCATTCTAAAGAGCTCTGACGGGATTGATAAATCTTATGTTCACTGCTTAAGTTGGCGGGGGGAGGTTATAAGATGTTTTTATATCTATAGACTCAAAAACCTAAGGAAAATACAGGAGGTTAAACCCGAGCGTTTTTAAACCAAATTAAGCCGCCAATTAGCCAAATAAGACCAATTAACAAGCTAATTAGGGCAAAGTAAAGAATTCCTAAAGCTAAGCCGACAGCACCTAAAAGACCGCCTATAAAAACGCCGAGAAACTGATAGGTATTATACCAACCTAAGGCTGCGCCTCTGGATTCTTCGCTAACAAACCTCAAAAGAAGCGAAGGCAAGGTAGATTCAAGAAGGTTAAAACCGACAAAAAATACCGTCAAAACAAAGATAGCCACTAAAGTGTTTTTGAAACCAAGCAAAGAAAGACAGGAAAAAACTATTGACAAAACGCTCCAAACGAAACCTTGACGGAAGGCTTTATTTTTTTCAACTAAGGCAACTAATGGAAGCAAAATCGCAACCGCAACAATCACAGAAGGGGCATAGATATACCAATGTTTGGCCTTTTCAAGCCCGAGGTCTTTAATTAAGATACTTGGCAAGATAGTAAAAACCGAAGAAACATAGGTGTGAAGAAGAGTGACAGAGATATTAAAAAACGCAAGCCTTTGAGAGATGGCGACCTTCAGAGCGTAGCTAAAGGGGGGCAATTTATTCTTTCTTTGAGGTTCGTTGATGCCAAAGATGACAACAAAGATGGCAATGGCGCTAAAAAACGCCGTTAGATAAAACAAAAAAGGCACACCAAAACTCGACGCAAGCGTAGGACTTGCTATCATGCTAAAGATAAAAACCAAGGCAATTGAAGCTCCAATTAGGGCAAATGCGCGTGCGCGAACATTCTCGCGAATTAAATCCGCAGAGAGCGCGGTAATGGCAGAAGAGACTGCGCCAACGCCTTGCACGAGCCTGCCAAATACCAAAAACCTGACATCGCTTGCAGCAGCGCACATAAAGCTACCGACAATGTAGCTAAATAAACCAATGGCTATGATTGGCTTTCTGCCAAAAATGTCCGATAAATAACCAAAGGGGACTTGCAAAAGTGATTGAGATAGACCGTAGATTCCGACTGAAAGACCTACCAAAGCCGGCGTTGCACCGCTTAGGCTCGAGGCATAAGGGGATAAAACGGGCAAAAGCAGGAAAATTCCAAGCATCCTAACAGCTACTGCGAAGGAAATAATTGAGACGGCTCTAAGCTCAGCGGGGGTGAAGTCTTTAAACATTGAATTGTTTTAAAAACCTGATGTCATTTTCAAAGAAGGTTTTGATGTTTTCTATCCTATATAGCAACATCGCAAGTCTTTCAAGACCGGCACCGAAGGCAAAGCCGTTATAAACCTCTGGGTCAATAGAGCAGTTTCTTAAGACCGCAGGATGGACCATGCCACAGCCCATGACCTCAAGCCAACCGCTATTTTTGCAAACAGAGCAACCGCTTCCACGGCAAAATATGCAGCTTATATCCACCTCTGCAGATGGCTCAGTAAAGGGAAAGTAAGAGGCGCGAAAGCGAAGGTTGACATCTTCTTCAAAAAAGTGCTTTAAAAACCCTTCTATAACAGCTCTCATTTGACCAAAGGAAAGATTTTTATCAACGACCAAGCCCTCAATTTGGTGAAACATAGGGGAGTGAGTTGGGTCATCGTCTCTTCTAAAGACCCGCCCAGCGGAAACTAAGTATATTGGCAAAGGGGAGCTAAGAAGCGCTCTAATTTGGACGCAGGAGGTGTGAGTTCTAAGAAGGTAGCCTTGGATGTTTACATAGAAAGTATCTTGCATGTCGCGTGCTGGGTGGTCTTTTGGGACGTTTAGAAGGTCAAAGTTGTAATCTTCTCTTTCGAGCAAAGGCCCGCTCCAGACTGAAAAGCCAATTTGGCGAAAGTAGTTTAGGATTTTTCGCTTAACCAGCGTTATTGGATGCAAAGCGCCAATGGGGCTATCCAAAACCAAAGTCATATCCTGCCAATTGCTTTGGAGCTGCTTCTCAAGAGATTCTTTCTTAAATTCGCTTTCGAGCGAGTCTATGGATTCAAGAACAAAGGTTTTGAGTTGATTTATCTGGCTGCCTGCCCTTGGTCTATCCTCGGGCGGTAGGTCCTTGAGGGTTTTTAGGAGGTTGTTGATTACGGATGTGTATTCAGACTTTAGCTTTTTTAGCTCTTCCAAGGATTTTACGCTACTAAGTTTTCCTAAAAACTCGGACCTTAGCGCATCGATATTAAGCATTTAGCTTCTCTTTGGCAATCTTGACGAGGTTTTCAAAGTTCTGAGGGTCTCTTATGGCGATTTCAGATAGCATCTTGCGATTTAGCTTTATGCCGGCGAGATTTAGACCATTTATGAACTTGCTATAGCTAAGCCCGTGGAGTCTAACAGCGGCGTTTATTCTGCTAATCCAAAGCCTTCTAAATTGACGCTTGCGCTGGCGCCTGTCTCTGTATTGATACTGCAGAGCTCTAAAGACATACTCTTTTGCACGCCTATAGACGTTCTTTCGCTGACCGCGAAAACCTTTTGCAAGCTTTAGAATCTTTTTCTTAAACTTTCTTGAGGACGGACCTTTAACTCTCATTTATGACCTCCGAAAGATTTAATTATAGACCTAACTTCGCCAACTAAGTAAAGAGAGCCGAAAACCACTATGTCTTTATCTAAATTAAGAATCTCCGAGGGGCTTTCAAGGCAGTGGCAAAAGATACCAAGCTCGTCGCAGGCTAATTTGAGCTCTTCGAGATTTAGAGCTCTATGGTGGTTAATTTGGGTAATATAGAGCTCTTTAAAAAAGAGAGAGACTGCTTTGAGGGAATTCTTCCACTCTTTGTCCTTAAGAGAGGAAAAAACCGGGGTTATATTTGGGAAATGGGTTTTTAGCGCTTTACAGAGGCTAAAGATTGCATCAGGATTGTGAGCACCATCTAAAAAGATGGCTGGCTTTTCGCGAATGAGTTCCATTCTGCCTTCCCATCTTGTGGTTTCCAGAGCTTTTGAAACTTCTTTTTCTGAAAGCTTTAAGATGCTTGATGCAAGAGCAATTGAAACTGCGCAGTTTTCAATTTGCCACTCACCCCAAAGACCGAGCCTGACATTCTTTAGCTTAAAGCTATCAAACTCAAAGCTCTCGAGCAGGGTCTTAGAGCCGTCTATCTTACCTTGGGCGAAAAAATCAAGACCGCCGACTATGAGGTCGCTTTGGTTGCAAACCTCAAGAGCAAGAGGATAGAGAGGAAAGCGCATGCTACCAAGAACTAAAGGTCTGCCTTGGATGTAAATGCCGAGCTTTTCCAAAGCTCTTTGGCTTGACTTTTCGCCGAGCCACTTTATGTGGTCTCTTTGGATGTTTGTTATTGCGCAAGCTACGGGGCTGCATACCCTTGTGGCATCCCATCTTCCGCCCATGCCAACTTCGAAAATTGCAAAATCGACCTTTTTTTCCTCAAAGTAAGATAGAGCAATCAAGGTGCAGGCTTCAAAGTAGGTGAGCTCAAACCTCTCAAAAATGGGCTTTAACTCTTTGATGAAAATACCGAGGTCTTGCTCGCTAATTGGCTCGGAATTTATCCTCCAGCGCTCCGTTTCGTCAATTAAGTGAGGCGAGATAAACCAGCCGACTTTATAACCGTGCGATAGCAATATCGAATTTAAGAAGGCGCAAGTAGATCCCTTGCCATTCGTGCCGCCAACTTGAAAAGAGCTGTAAGATGGCTTTAGACCAAGATACTTAACTGCGCTTTGGATGCGTTCTAAGGTAGGGATTATGCTATGAGCTTTTGAATTGTATAGGTCGTAAAGGCGCATGAAGGGCAATTATAGCCCTGAAAGGAAGTCAAAGCTAAAAGATTTTGGGCTAAATTGCGAAATTATTGACTCTGGCATGACCTCATTTGGGCAAAGCCTTGAGCAAGCCATGCAGTGAGTGCAAAGCTCAACATGCATTGAGCTATCTGGCTTTGACTCTTTGCAAAGTGCGATTAGCCTCACAAAGAGCATAGGACCTGCGAATGGACTTACATTCAAAAGAGGGCATACGCTATCGCATATTCCGCATCTTATGCACTCATGGGCTTTAGTTGGGGATTGTCCTTCCTTGGGGGGGAATTTAAGTTGCGCGTAAGCGCGTTTTGAATCTACTATAAGGTCTTTGATGTGAGGAAAGCCGGGGAGCGGGTCTATGGTTAGTTCTTGTCCAAGACCTAAGAGCGATGCTTTGCAAGCAAGGACGGGTTTAGAGTTAAGCATGACGCCGCAGGTGCCGCAAATGCCCGAGCGGCACATCTGTCTAAATGAAAGGGTGGGGTCTTGTTCTTTGATTAGCTCAAGAAGCTCAAGGAGGGTATTGACCTTAGCTTTTACCTCGTAGGTTTGGTAGGTCTTATCTCGCCTTATATGGACCAGAAGCTCCATCTATACATGCTCTTTAATCTTATAGTAGAAGATAAGCACGGCGGTGACGATTGCAATGGCGATGCCAAAAAGCAGGGTCTCCATAGGCTTTTCCCACTTGACCACCTGCTTTGTAAAGGTTATGGCAAGAATGAGGATAATAACGCTTGCGAGCTTTGCCTTTAGCTGGTCGATGCTTTCAATCTTTAGCCACTCGGGGACTGATAGCTTGCCTACAAAGAGCTCATAAAGCCCTACTGCGAAGATATAAAGAATTACCGAAAGGAGATGGATATCCATGACCGTTATAAACATCGCTGATAGCTTGGTAGTATCTTTATATTCAGGGTTTATAAAGACCATTGAGAGAATATAAAAGAGCTGATAAACGCCGTAAAAACCTAAGAAAACAGCGCCTATAAATAGACTAAGGGCTGGTAAGACTGCGATTGCTTTCCCATATTCTACGAGTCTTTTAATAAAACTTTCCATTACTCTAACCTCGTTGATATTGTTATTACAACATCCCTTTGCCCTGCTACAGCTTGCGTAGTTCCTATTAAATCACCCTCTTGGGCATTTGTCCCTTGAAATGAGCTAAGCCTTGCAAGGATTATAACTCTGCCTTTAATAGGGCGCTCGTGGTTAATCTTGTTTTTGCCGTCTATTTTAAACCTTTGGGGAAAGCTCGGGTTTTTGATATTTAAAACCGCAAGGGGTGCTATCTCGTTTGGGTCTCTTACTGAGACTATTAAGAAGTTCTTTCCTGCTGTTTCACCTTGAAGCTCTTTGGAAATATATATAACGCCCTCTATGGTTTGGTTTTTGTAATCCTCTGGGTTAAAGCCCTCGGGGATTGGCTGGCAAGAAAGAATGATGATAAATAGCACCAGAAGATGTTTCATAAGCTATATTATTGCGCGTGGCTGAGCTTATTAGAGACAAAAAGAGTTTAAAAGATGCGCTTAAAAGTCTCAAAGGTGAGGTAGGGTTTGTGCCAACCATGGGGGCGCTTCATAGAGGGCACATAGAGCTCATAAGAAGGTGCAAAAAAGAAAATAATGTTTGCGTTGTTAGCATATTTGTAAATCCGGAGCAATTTGGCGCTAATGAGGACTTTGAAAAGTATCCAAGAGATATAGAGAAGGACCTATCTATATGTAAAAGTGAAGGGGTTGACATAGTTTTTGCGCCTGAAGTTAGCGAGATTTATCCTACTAAACCAATAATTCTTTTAGAGATTCCAGGGCTTACGGATGTTCTTGAGGGTAAATTTAGACCGGGGCACTTTAGAGGCGTTTGCATAGTTCTTTCGAAGCTATTTAACCTTATCCATCCAAAGCGAGCTTATTTTGGTGAAAAGGACTTTCAGCAGCTAATTGTTGTGAAAAAACTCGTTGAAGAGCTCGGATTTGATATAGACATCGTGCCAGTTCCGACAGTTAGAGACGATGACGGACTTGCGCTAAGCTCGAGAAATGCTTACTTATCCAAAAGCGAAAGAGAGAGCGCAAGGTGCATATATCAGTCCTTTGAGCTAATGCAAGAGCTCTTTAGAAAAAACTTAGATATTGAAGAGATTAGAAAGAGGATGGAAGATTTCATACTTTCTCACAAACACGTTGTTGGGATTGATTATATTGAATTTACTGACGATGCTTTAAGAGGGGTTAACAAGCTCGAGGTTGGTCATAGGGTGCTTATTGCGGTAAGGTTTGAAAGTGCAAGGCTTATTGACAATTGGGAGGTAAAGCAATGAAGGTCTTTGAAGGCAAGCTGATTGCAGAGAATATGACGCTTGGGATTGTTGCAAGTAGGTTTAACCATCTTATTTCGGATAGGTTAGTAGAAGGTGCCATTGATTGCTTTATTAGGCACGGGGGAACTTTAGAGAATTTGGTTTTGGCAAAAGTGCCAGGCTCTTGGGAGGTGGCGCTTGCTGTTAAAAATTTGCTGCCAAAAGTGGAAGGGGTTTTGGCGCTAAGCGTTCTTATAAGAGGGCAAACGGCGCACTTTGATTATATTGCAAACGAGCTTACCAAAGGTCTTGCTCAGATAAGCCTTGAGATGTCAAAGCCCGTCACTTACGGGGTTATTACAGCGGATAACTTAGAGCAAGCACTCGAAAGAGCAGGCAGCAAACACGGAAACAGAGGCTGGGAGGGAATGCTTGCTTTGATAGAGATGGTTAATCTGCTTAAGCAAATTAAATGATTCACAGAAAACGCTCCAGAAGGGATGCTTTTTTGATTCTTTATCAATGGGAAGTATCTGGTGAAGATTTAGAGCAGGTTTTTGAGTCCTTTTATAGATGCTTTAAGGCACATTCAGAGCGAAGAAGGTATTCTAAGATGCTTATTAGACTCTTTAAAGAAAACATAGAGAGCGTAGAGAAAAAGCTCGCTGAATCTCTTATAGAGAGGGACCCAATGGGTATTGGTAGCATAGAAAGGGCAATCTTAAGGGTTGCAATAACCGAGCTTGGCTTTAAGAAAATATCAAAGGTGGATAAAGCAGTCGGGGATTATATAAAACTCGCTTCGCGATATGCAGATAGTGGCCAAGTTAAGTTAGTAAGCGGGGTGCTAATGGGGTTTGTTAGGCGTCTCTCTTTTCCTGAGCCTTGACCTCTTTTGTCTTTTCCTCTTCGCCGGTTAGAGCTTTTTTGAAATTCTTTATGCCTTCGCCAAGGGACCTGCCGAGCTCTGGCACCCTATTTGCACCAAAGAGTAAAAGCACTATGAAAAGTATTATTAGAATCTCCGTCAAAGAAAAGTTAGGAATCATGCTATAGCTCCTTTAAGTGGCTAAGCTTAAGATAGCCACTAAAAGATTATTATAAGCCATAGCTTGACAGCTTCAATAGGCACTGGTATGATTCCCTCAAGGAGGTTTTTATGCTTTATAGAGGCACAGTCAAGTGGTTTAGCAAAGAAAAAGGCTATGGCTTCATCACTCGCGAGGACCAGGGGGGTGATGTTTTTGTTCATTATTCAGACATTCAACAAAAGGGTTTTAAAAACCTTGAGCAGGGACAAGTTGTAGAATTTGAAGTAGAGCAAGACCAAAAGGGGGCGAGGGCGAGAAAGGTCAGGGTAGTTTCCTAAAGGTGGATTTAAGACCGACGGGCCATTCTTTAAGCACAAAAAGCCATAGTAGTCAATGCATAGGCTCTTGTCCTTACTGCTCTTGCGGTTGTTCTTTTATAGTTTATAGCGAAAATAATTTAGTAAAAGACATATACGGTCATCCGGCAGATAGCGTTGGGATGGGGAGCTTATGCACAAAGGGCCTTACCTACCTTCAGGAGATAGTAAATAGCGAATTTAGGCTAAGGGGTTATTACCTAAATAAAGAGCCAATCTCGAGACAAGAGCTGTTGCGAGTCCTTAGGGAAAACCTTATAGGAAAGAAAATTGCCTTTATCCTAACAAAGCAAGCAAGTGCTGAAGATTACTTGGTTGCAAGCCAAATAGGGGAGGTCTTTGTAGATGCGCCGGTTGTTGGTTTTAAAACTCGCACCCTTGATTTAAAAGATTGGCCAAGGGTAAAGCTAATTATTAGCATAGATGCAGAGCCGACTCTAAGCGATGTGATGGCTATGAGGTTTGTAGTTGATGCCATAGAAGCAGGTGCAAAGCTAATATGCATCTCTGCAAGATACGAAAGCCTTTGTGCAAAAGCTCACGAAAGAGAGCTCTTAAACCTTGGGGAGATGGTTAGGTTTCTTCAAAGGCATCTAAGGTTAGATGGCGAGATTGGCAAGCTCTTAAGAGCTTTTAGAGGGGGGCTTGTTTTGTTTGGGGCGCATCTTTTTCTCACGCCCGCAAGGGCGTGGTTTGAGTATTTTCTTAAAAAAGTGAGGGAAATGGGGGCAAATTACGCCATAGTTGGGGATATTGTGCGCTTTGAGGCAAGAGAGATTGGCGAGCTTTTCTTAAATCTTGAGAAGTTTGACGCAATTGTTAGCATTGGAAATGGGTTTAGATACTTTTCAGATGAGGAATTAGAGCTCATTAGCAAAAAATTTTCGCTGAGTTTTAGCGCAGTGCCTGATTTTTCGATTAATGTTTCGAATGTCGGAGTTGGGCTTTCGCTCGTTCCTGAGAGAGGATTTTCAGCCTTTAGAGGCGGGCTGAGGGAAGGTATTTACTCAAATAGATGCATCGCTTCGCCAAGCGGGTGCGAAGAGCCTTGGAGGCTTCTTTCGGAGGTTTTTGAGATTAAAAGCCTTGGGGAACTAAAGTTGCAAGATGCTAAGGCTTTAAATAAGGAAGAGCCAAAGGGGTTTTTAGAAGCTAAAAGATGGATTTATTACCTTGGCGGGCTTTGCGAAGAGCTTGGGCATTGGGGCTATTGGACTCACGGACTTGAGCCTACGCAAAGATTAATTTTGCCAAAGGGCGAGAGCTTTACAAATCCTAAGTTAGAGAGTATAGAAAAAGTACATAGCGCTAATATTGCCAAGGGGGCTGTTTTTATATCGCCCGAGTTTGACGAATATCAGCCATTTTTTGCTGGTATAAGACCGGGTTCTTTTCAGGGAAGACCGTTTTACCTCGTGGAGGCCCTTACTTGATTTTTAGGTTGGTTGAGAAGGTTTTGCCAAAGGGGGCTTTTGTTAGGCTTTGGAGCGGGGGGTCTGAGGTTGAGTTTTTCTCTAAAGAGTTAGAAGAGAGTTTTTTAAGAGAGGGTAAAGAGCTAATATACGCTTCTGGTAATAAGAAGTTAGAAGAAGTGCTTCTTGAAAAGCTCATTGAGAAAAACCTCAAGCTATCAGTAGCAGAAAGCTGCAGCGGGGGATTGATATCTTCAAGGATAGTGTCAGTTGCGGGGGCTTCTAAGGTGTTTCTTGGCGGGATTGTGGCTTATTCAAATAGTGCAAAGGCTGAGCTGCTTGGGGTTAAAGAGCATGATTTAATGACTTTCGGGGCAGTGTCTAAGGAAGTTTGTCTTCAGATGGCAAGGGGGGTAAGAGCTCGCTTTGGGGCTGATATAGGTATTGGCGTTACTGGCATAGCAGGTCCTGGGGGCGAAACGCCTCAAAAGCCAGTTGGGCTTACTTATATCTCTTTGTCTATCCTTGATAAAGAAAAGGTTTGGAGGTTTGAGTTTAAGGGTCTTAGGGAAGAAAATCAGTTTATGTCAAGTCAGTGGGCGATGGAGCTTTTAAGAAGAGAGCTCGAGAGGCTATGATTCATCAAAGCGCGATAGTTTCAAAAACGGTAGAGATTGAAGAGGATGTTGTTATTGGGCCATATTGCGTTATAGAGGGGGAGGTTTTCATAGAAAAGGGGACAGAGATAGGTCCGATGGTTCACATAACTGGCAAGGTAAGGATTGGCAAAGGCTGCAAAATACACACTGGGGCGACAATAGGCCAAAGCGCTCAGCATCTAACTAAAGAAAGCAACGGCAAGGTCGTAATTGAGGATGGGGTAACAATCAGAGAGTATGCAAGCATACATAGAGGGACGGATGAGAATGAAACAAAGGTTGGAAAGGATGCTTACCTGATGGCTTATGCTCATGTTGCTCACGATTGCTTTGTTGGTCAAGGGGCAATACTTGCAAATTGCGCAACGCTTGGGGGGCACGCAGTAGTTGAGGAATATGCATTTTTAGGAGGGCTTTGCGCTATTCATCAATGGGCAAGGGTTGGCAAATATGCCATGGTTGGGGGGCTTTCTGGCGTCTCTCTTGACATTCCGCCATTTTGCATAGCTTCTGGGCAGCATGCAAAGCTCTATGGGCTAAACATACGAGGACTTAAAAAGCATGGATTTAACTTAGATACCATAAACGCGCTAAAGCGCGCTTATAGGGTAATTTTTAGGTCTGGTCTTACGAAAGAGGAGGCTTTCAAAAGCCTTGAGGAAGAGTGCATAAAATTTAGAGAGGTTCAGGAGATGGTAAATTTCGTGAAAAATAGCAAAAGGGGCGTGACTCGTGATGCGGGCATAGGTTAAACTAAGATTTATGAGAGCGTTAGTGCTCGCAGCAGGGGTGGGAAGTAGGTTTAAGAGCCAAGTTCCAAAGCCCTTGCATCCAATAGTCGGTATGCCAATGATATGGCACGTTTTGCAAACGGTTAAGAGTGCCAATCCGCAAAGCATTGCAATCATAGTAGGGCACGAGGCTGAGAGAATAAAAGCTGCCTGTGGGGATGGGTATATTTACTTTAAGCAAGATAACCCTAAAGGGGGGACTGGGGATGCGGTTTTGAGCGCTATAGACTATTGGAGAGACTTTGACGATTATCTTTTGGTTATCAATGCAGATACGCCGCTTGTTTTGCCACAGACTATACAATCTATGCTTCGCTACATAAAGCTTGTGAAAGAATACGAAAATAAGCTTATAAGCGGGCTATTGCTTAGTGCTAACTTGCCAGACCCGACTGGATACGGCAGGGTGATAAAGGAAGGGCCAGATAAGGTATTAAAAATCGTAGAGGAAAAGGACGCAAGCCCGGAAGAGAGGGCAGTAAGCGAGGTAAATTCGGGGGTTTATATCTTTTACTGTCCGCATCTTCTTGAGACGATTTTTAAGCTAAAGCCAAGCGCTATAACAAACGAAGTTTATCTAACGGAAGTTTTTGAGATTATGTCAAATAGGGGCTATGAGGTTCGGGCATTTAGTGCAAGCGACCCGACAGAGGTTCTTGGCGTAAATACAAGGTGGGATTTAGCAATAGTTGAGAATGTAGCAAGGCTTAGAATCCTTGAGCGCATTGCAAAAGAGGGCAATAGCATCCATCAGCCTGAAAGCGTATGGGTAGAGGCATCGGTTGAGTTTGGAGCTGAGGTTGAAATCTTTCCAGATGTCACTATAACTGGCAACACAAGAATCTCAGATAGGGCGATAATAGGAAGAGGTTGCATAATTCACAACAGCTTGATAGGCGAGGGGGCAATAATAGAGCCATATAGCGTTATCAAAGATTCCACAATCAAAGCAGGGGCAAGGGTTGGACCTTTTGCTCACATAAGAAATAACTCCATCATAGGCGAAGATTCTCACATTGGGAATTTTGTAGAGGTTAAGAGCTCAAGCATTGGAAGGCAGGTTTTTGCAAAGCATCTATCTTATATCGGGAATGCTACCATTGAAGAGAAGGTGAATGTCGGCGCGGGCGTCGTTTTTGCAAACTTTGACGGCAAGAAAAAGCACGAATGCAAAGTTAAAAGAAACGCCTTCATAGGTAGTAATAGCTTAATTATTGCGCCAATTGTGATTGGTGAAAAGGCGTTTATAGCGGGGGGTTCGGTGGTAAATAAAGACATTCCAGACGGTGCGCTTGCTATTTCAAGACCGACTTTGAAAATCAAGGAAGAATTGGGCTTTAAAAAGCTAAATCCTTGACATATTTTCTCTTAAGGCTTATACTCAGAGCCTTGCAGGGTCGGTAGCTCAGCCTGGTAGAGCAACGGACTTTTAATCCGTGGGTCGCGGGTTCGAATCCCGCCCGACCCATAATATAATAACTTTGTGGAATTTAGAAGCTACGCAGAGGAGATAGCAAGAAAAGCAAAGAGGGGCTTTAGAAGTCTTTTAGGGGCAGATTCAGGGGCTAAAAATCTCGCGCTCCGAAGGAGCGCGGATTTGATAATAAAGAAAAAAAATCTCATCTTAGAAGAAAACGAAAAGGACCTTGAGAATGCCCGCAAGACCCTAAGCGAGGCTTTGCTTGATAGGCTTTTGTTAAATCCTGAGCGCATAGAGGCCTTGGCAAGAGCTCTTGAGGATGTTGCCTTGCTGCCTGACCCGGTTGGGGAAATAACTAAGATGTGGGTTAGACCAAACGGGCTAAGGGTGGGCAAAATGAGAGTCCCTATTGGGGTTATTTTGATAATTTACGAATCTCGTCCAAATGTCACGATTGAAGCAAGTGCTCTTTGCATAAAGTCTTCTAATGCAATTATCCTAAGAGGCGGAAGCGAGGCTATTAACACAAATAGAGCTCTATCTTTAATCATGAAAGAAGGGTGCGTTAGCGCTAACTTAAGCGAGGATGTCATTCAGTTTGTAGACATTCCAGATAGAGATGTGGTAAAAGAGCTCTTAAGCCTTGAGGGGCTTATTGACCTTGTAATCCCAAGAGGCGGCGAGAGCTTAATTAGAGCTGTCGCGGAATCTTCTAAAGTGCCGGTTATAAAGCACTACAAGGGCGTTTGCAACATCTACATAGATGAAGACGCAGACGAGACAAAGGCTATTGATATAGTCTATAACGCAAAGGTTCAAAGACCTTCGGTTTGCAACGCGGTTGAGAATTTGGTTCTTCATAAGAGCGTTTTAAATACCATTTGGCCAAAGATTGCCCTCGTTTTGCAAAAGGCTAACGTAGAGCTCCTTTGCGACGAAGAGAGTTTAAAAGCCATTGAGGGTAAGGTAAGAGCAAGTTTGGCAAGTGAGGAGGACTACTACGAGGAGTTTTTGAGCTTAAAGTTATCCGTCAAAAGCGTATCTTCTTTTGAAGAAGCAATTGAGTTTATACAAAAATACGGCTCTGGGCATTCAGATGCTATAGTTACAGAAAATTACCAAAGGGCGATGGAGTTTTTAAAGCTCGTTGATTCCTCCGCTGTTTTTGTAAACGCTTCAACGAGGTTCAACGATGGCGGGGAGCTGGGCCTTGGGGCTGAGATGGGCATATCAACAGATAAACTTCACGCAAGAGGACCTATGGGGCTTGAAGAGCTCACAACCCAGAAGTTTGTGATTTTGGGTAATGGCCAAGTAAGGGGCAACTTCAGAGCTCCCAGGGATGGGTTTTAGATGAGAATAACGATATCTTTTGATTTAACGCCTTTTAGTCGCTGGTTTGAGGATTACGATAAGTCAAAGTTTACAAGGGATGTTATCGCAGGTCTTACGGTAGCTGCCGTTTTAGTGCCGCAGGGTATGGCTTATGCGCTTTTGGCTGGCATGCCGCCAATATACGGGCTTTACGCATCTGTGTTGCCAGTAATGGTAGCTGCGCTCTTTGGTAGCTCTCGCTTTCTTGCAACTGGTCCAGTGGCAATGACTGCTTTGCTTACCAGCTCTGCTCTTTATGGTCTTGCAGAGCCGGGTAGCCAGCAATGGATTGCCATGGCAGGCATGCTTGCAATTATGGTGGGGGTCATAAGGCTTGCAATAGGACTTGCGGGAATTGCGTTCTTTATTGAGCTTATATCAAACAGCGTCATAGTTGGCTTTACAAGCGCAGGAGCTTTGGTAATAGCCCTTAGCCAAGCGGGGCATTTACTTGGGTTTAAAATAACTCAAAGCACTCACATATACGAGGTTATAGTAGATATCTTTAGCAAAATCTCGCAGGTAAATCCCTATACTTTGCTCGTTGGAGTTCTTGCTTACTTAATAATTTATGTAGTTAAGAGGATAAACAAGCTCCTGCCTGGGGCTTTGGCGGCGGTTGTTATAACTTCTTTGCTCTCTTACTTTTTAAATCTTCAGCAATACGGGGTTGCTTTAGTTGGGGATGTACCAGTTGGCTTGCCAAGCTTTGGCATTGAGCATATTGACTATAAAGCCATGTCCCAGCTATGGGCTGGGGCTTTGGTCATAGCTGCCTTTGGACTAATTGAGGCAGTCGCCATAGCAAAACAGCTTGCCATAAGAGTAGGTGATAAGTGGGACCCAAACCAAGAGCTCATAGGGCAAGGGCTTGCTAATATAACTGCTGGGTTTTTCAAGGGCTTTCCAATAGGTGGTTCTTTTTCAAGGTCTGCGCTTAACTTCCAGCTTGGTGCAAAAAGCCCGCTTGCGAGCGTCATAACCAGCTCCGTGGTTGCTCTTACCTTGGTTTTGTTAGCTCCTTTGTTTTACTACCTTCCAAAAGCTACGCTTTCTGCGGTTGTTTTATCTGCGGTTATTAGTTTAATTAAGCCGCAAGAGATAGTTAGACTCTATAAGATAAACCCAACGGACGGGGTTGTGGCAGGTCTTACCTTCTCAACTGTATTTTTCATGGATTTATGGGTTGCAATAAGCCTTGGGACGATAGTTGCCTTTGGCTCTTTTGTTTATAAAACGATGTATCCAAGGATTGTGGTTTTAACGAGAAATCCGGCTTCTTCTACTTTTGTAAACGCAGAGAGGGAAAATATTCCAGAATGCCCTCAGATTCTTTACATTAGACCAAGCATGTCTTTGTATTTTGGCAACACCGAGTATGTTTTTGAATATATAATCCAAAAGGTCTCGCAGCGAAGACAGGGGCTTAAGTTTGTTTTATTAGACTTTGAAGCAGTTAATTACATAGATGCCTCTGGAAGTTTAATGCTAATTAGGCTACTTGATAAGATTCGCTCAATGGGGGTTGAGCCAGCGATAGCAAACATTGGTTGCCATCTATATCCTCTTTTAGAAAAGGCTCAGATTGATAATCATGTCAGCGTTGAGAACATATTTGAATCAAAAGGTAAATCCATAGAAGAGCTCTTTAAGAAGTTAGACCATCAGTTTTGTGCAAGGCGATGCCCTCATGTGGTTTTCCGCGAGTGCTTGACAGTAAAGAATAAAAACCAGAGCGTTGTCATAGAAACTGCAATGGCTCAGAGTCAAACTTAATTTATGACAACGCTTGAGAGCTTAACTAATCAATGTGTTAAGTGCGGACTGTGCAAAGATGTATGCCCTACCTATCCATACATCCAAAAAGAAGACGGGTTTGCAAGGGGGAGAATAGCGCTTGCGCAGTTAGTTTTAAAGGGTGAGATTGAGATAGATAGCTCTGTTAGCACCTCTTGGAATCAGTGCGCGATGTGCAGAAGGTGCGAGTGGATATGTCCAAACGGGGTTGAATTTAAAGAAATCATGGTCCATTCAAGAAGCCTCCAAAGAGAAAAAGAGGGGGATAAGTTAATTAAAAAAGCTGGGCTATTTGCGCTAAATGCTCTTCAATCAAGCCCTGGAAGGCTGGCTCTAAAATTGGCCGGCAAGGCATCTAAATTCCTGCCCAAAGAGATAAAAGTGCCATTCCCA
This sequence comes from Aquificaceae bacterium, assembly GCA_025057715.1. GTDB lineage: Bacteria > Aquificota > Aquificia > Aquificales > Aquificaceae > JANWVD01. The sequence goes on from JANWVD010000001.1 coordinate 22,588, forward strand.
ACAGGTGCTGTAAAGTTTATGCCAAAACCATCAGGGAAGGCATTTGACTTAAGGGGAAAAACCTTTAAGGCAAAAGAGGAAAAATCCAAGCTCTTATTCTTCACAGGCTGTTTGATAGATGCTTTTTACACAAAAACAGGGGAAAGTGTTATAAAACTTCTAAATAAAGCCGGTTATACAGTGACAATACCAAAAGACATAAGATGCTGCGGGGCACCGCACTACTATAGCGGCAACTTAGAGGCTTTTGAAAAGCTAAAAGAGCACAACATCAGAGAAATCCAAAGCTATGATTTTGATGCGATAGTGGTAGCCTGTCCTACCTGTGGCGGGGCGCTAAGCGAGGATTATGGCAAAAGCTGGAAGGTTCAAGACTTTGCTGAAATTATCCAAAAAGAAAGCCTAAGCTTTAAAGGTTCTGGCAAGAAGGTCACTTTCCATGTTCCTTGCCATTCTTATAGTGCCATGAAGGTAAATTCAGAGGTTTTTTACGATTGCATCAAGAAAGTAAACGGTGATACTTTACAAAGAGCCCCAAGGGACAAATCCTGCTGCGGATTTGCCGGACTCTTTTCAATCACAAACCCGGAAATCTCAAACAAAGCCCAAGAGCAAAAGATAAACGACCTTGATTCAACGGGGGCTAATCTAATCCTTACAACCTGCCCAGGGTGCGTGCTAAACCTAAATGACG
>JANWVD010000020.1 GCA_025057715.1 Aquificaceae bacterium
TTAAGTGGGCGCTTGGGTTTTGCATAGGGTCTTCGCTGTAAATGCCGTCAACGCGCGTGGCTTTTATTAGCAACTGTGCGTTTATCTCTATTGCGCGAAGAGCTCCTGCCGTGTCTGTTGAGAAAAAGGGGCTTCCGGTGCCGCCTGCGAAGATTACTATCCTGCCCTTTTCAAGGTGGCGTATGGCGCGTCTTCTTATGTATGGCTCTGCAACTTGGTGCATCTCTATGGCAGATAGGACCCTTGTTGGGACTGAGCTTATTTGCTCTATTGCAGACTGAAGCGCAAGGGCGTTTATCACGGTTGCCAGCATGCCCATATAATCGCCGGTTGCTCTATCTATGCCAAGGCGAGAGCTCAGGCTGCCTCTAAAGATATTTCCGCCGCCTATGACTATGGCGATTTGAACGCCATAGTCGTGGATGGTTTTGATTTCTTTGCATAGATATTCAAGAAAGTCTGGGTCGATGCCATAGCCTTGCTCGCCTGCAAGCGCCTCACCTGAGAGCTTTAGAAGGATTCTTGAATACAAAGGCTTCATAAAGCAGAGCCGACCTCTAACCTAACAAAGCGCAAAACCTGAAGCGAGGGGTTTACTGATTTTATGTAGTCTTTTATGCTGAGTTTTTCGTCTTTGATGTAAGGCTGCTCGAGCAAGACCTTCTCTTGGTAAAACTTCTTGAGCCTACCTTCGACCACTCTTTCTATGACATTTTCTGGCTTGCCTTCTTGTTTTGCTTGCTCTATTAGGATTCGTTTTTCTGACTCGAGGGCTTGTGGGTCTATTGTCTCAATTGATACAAACTCGGGCTTCATCGCAGCTATTTGCATGCAAAGGTTTTGGGCAACTTGGAGTGAGTTCTCGGTTGGTTCACCGCTTAGTTCAAGCATGACACCGACCTTGCCAATGCCGTGGATGTATGAGTGGATAAATCCGTCTGTGTCAAAGCGAAAGAATCTTCTGAGGTTTATATTTTCGCCAATTATTGCAATGGCTGAGCGGATAAGCTCGTCAACGCTTTTGGAATCTTGGGTTAAAGATAAAACATCCTGAAGGCTTTGGGGGGTTTGGGCAGCTTTTAAAATTGCGCTGCATATCTCTTTGGCGAGGTTTATAAATTGCTCGTTTTTTGCTACAAAGTCCGTTTCGCAATTGAGCTCTATGATTACCCCGGATTTTCTATCTTTGGATAGTTGGGCAAAAATTGCGCCCTCACGCGTTTCTCTGCCTGCTTTTTTGTCCGCTTTTGCAAGCCCTCTGACCCTTAGGATTTCCTTGGCTTTTTGGATATCGCCGTTTGCCTCCTCAAGCGCCTTTTTGCACTCAAGAATGCCAGCACCGGTCATTTCCCTGAGGGTTTTAACAATTTGGCTATCCATAGTTTCCTCCTATTCGTCCTCTGCGCCTTTATCGATGTATTCGTATTTTTCTGACATTTGCATAGCTTTTTCGAAGAGGATTTTCTCCTCTTCCTCGACTGTAATTACGGTGCGCCTTGCTACCTCTGTTGCGGTTTCGCCAAGGTGCTCTCTTCTTTGACTTCCTTCTATTACTGCATCTGCGATTTTAGCTGTTAAGAGCCTGATTGATTTTATAGCATCATCGTTTCCGGGGATTGGGAAGTCCATGAGGTCTGGGTCACAATTTGAATCTGCTATTGCTACTACCTTAACCCCCTTCTTTTTGGCTTCCATCACAGCGAGCTCTTCGCGAACTGTGTCGACTACCCACATTATTGCAGGCAGGCGGTCCATTTTGAGAATGCCGCCGTAGAGCTTCCTGAGCCTCTCCATTTTGCGCCTGAGCTCTCTTACCTCTTTTTTGGGAAGGACCTCAAAAACGCCCTCTGTTTCCATCCTCTCAAGGGTGTGAAGCTTTTGGAGGCTTTTTCTCACGGTTCTAAAGTTTGTTAAAAGCCCGCCCACCCATCGCTCGTTTATGTAAGGCATTCCACAGCGCTCTGCCTCTTCTTTTATGACATCTTTTGCCTGCTTTTTTGTGCCGACAAAGAGAACTTGCGCGCCTGCTGCGACGCTATCTGCTATGAAGTTATAGGCTTGCTCTATGCATACAACTGTTTTGTTTAGGTCAACTATGTGGATGTTTGTCCTAACGCCATAAAGATATGGCGCCATTTTTGGATTCCATCGCCCCTTTGAGTGTCCAAAGTGCACCCCTGCTTCAAGCAAATCTCTCATTGAAACTACGCTCATTTAATCCTCCTTGGGTTTTGCCACCTCTCTGTTAAAGCCCCTTTTTTAGGGCCAACCCGAGGAATCAGAGAGTGCGGACTTAAAGTTAGATTATAACTCTTGATTGGCTCTATCTCCAAGCGTTGATGGGTCAAATCTGTAGGTTGTGTTGCAAAACCTACAGACCACTTTTGCTTCGCCCTCGCTAAAGACCTCTTCAAGCTGGTTTTTATCAAGCAATAAAAGACTTGCTCTTGCAATCTCTTCAGAGCAAGGACAAAAGTAGCTAATCTCCTTTAGCCCTATGAGCCTTGGGGAAAGCCCATCAAGAAGAGACATTGCCAAATCCTCTGGCCTTAGGCTTGTTTTGGGCAAGTTTGTGGAATTTTTATAAATCCTATCAACCGAGCTATCGCTCGCACTTGCCAAGATTTCTACCATAAAAGCAGACGAGAGTTCTTGATTAATCCAAGTAAACACCCTCGTTTGTTCTGACTGTTGAAAGTAAAACTCAAGAGCCTCTGAGATGTTTGTGCCAACCCAAGGCACTACGCTTACATAAGGGCTTTTAAGCCCAAGCTCGCGCATAACCGTAATTGTTTTCCAATCATTATCTACATCCCCGCTTACAAATCCTCTTACATGCCCCTTTCCGTCTGCTTCGACAGCCAAGTTTGCATACTCGCTTTCAAGTTTGAGTAGGATTTTTTGGTTGCTTGCGTGTTTTACCCTTGAGGTTAAAATAAGCCCCGCAAGGATGCCCTCTTTTAAGGACTTTGCCTCAGCTCCAGTTAGGTTATGTATATTAACTGCATAATCAAGCGTATTTTTTGCGCTGACTACGTAAACCCTTATCGGTTCCCATCTTGGGACCGCAATCAGCATGTAATCTCGCTCTTTGAAATACTCCTGCAGGTCTAAAACCGTTTGGTTATCTAAATCTTTAAAAATGCTCATAGTTTCTTAAACTATCTTACCCCAAAGCTTAATCAAACATTGAACCTAAAATGCACTACATCGCCGTCTTTTATTACATAATCCCTTCCTTCAAGCCTCAAAAGCCCGAGTTCTTTCGCTTTTGCTATACCGCCTGCTTTTATAAGCTCTTGGAAGTTAATTACCTCTGCCGCGATAAACCCTCTCTCGAAGTCTGAATGTATCTTCCCAGCCGCCTGGGGGGCCTTTGTTCCACTCACAATCGTCCATGCCCTTGTTTCTTTCTCGCCCGCCGTGAAAAAGCTCACAAGACCTAAGAGATTAAAGGCCTCTCTTATTAGCCTATCAAGACCTGGCTTTTCAAGCCCGTAAGCAGAAAGGATTTGCTCTCTCTCGGACTTTTCAAGACCTATGAGCTCTTCCTCAAGCTTTGCGCAAACGCTAACTGCAGGTGCCCCCTGAGACCTTGCGTATTCAAACACCCTCTGGCTATGCTCGTTCCCAGATTCTAAAGCCTTCTCATCCACATTTGCTACAAAAAGGATTGGTTTTATGGAAAGTAAAAAAACCGCCCTTTTGGCGAAGTTTATTTCCTCTTCAGAGAGCTCTCTTATAACCGCTCTAAGGGGGACCATCTTCTCAAGATAGGTCTCAAGCCTTTGGATAATCTCAAGCTCTAGCTTAGATAATTTATCCCCTAGCTTTGCTGTTTTTTGAGCCTTTTCTTTTCTCTTTTGCAAAGTCTCAAGGTCCTTGGCTATTAGCTCTAAATCTATGATTTGCGCATCCTGAATTGGGTCAACCTTTCCCTCAACATGCACAATTTGCTGGTTTTCAAAACATCTAAGGACCATTGCTATAGCGTCGACTTCTCTAATGTGAGCGAGAAACTGATTGCCAAGCCCCTCGCCTTTGTTTGCGCCCCTTACAAGCCCCGCTATGTCAACAAATTCAACAAAGGCTGGCACTACCTTTCTTGAGCGCTCTAACTTTGCAAGCTCGTAAAGTCTTTCGTCTGGCACCTCAACAGTTCCGCTATTTGGCTCTATGGTGCAAAATGGGTAATTTGCCGCTGCAGCCTTGGCAGATTGTATAAGGGCATTAAAAAGCGTTGACTTTCCTACATTTGGAAGCCCTACTATCCCAACGCTTAAGGACATAGTAATTCCCCCAAAGCTCTAACTAAGCTTCTCTCATCCTCAGGATTTCTCTTTAGGCTAATACTTATCCTAAGCCTTGCTGTATTTAATGGCACTGTCGGATATCTTATTGCCTGGACAAAGAATCCCCTCTTTAAAAGACCTTCCCTTATCTCAAGAGCTCTCCTTTCGTTGCCTATAATAATTGGCACTATAGGCGCATCCTCGCGCCCAAGAGCTCTTAGGTTAATCTCAGAAAGCATTCTTATGAAATTTCTTGAGCGCTCTTTTAAACTCTCAACCATCTGTGGATTAGATTTTAAAACCCTCAAGGAAGCCATGGCGCCTTCGCAAATTATGGGCGAAAGGGCGGTTGAAAATATATAACTCCTTGCGCGATTTACAATCAAAGAGCAAATTCTTTTGCTTGCACAAACAAAAGCCCCGTATGTTCCCAAAGCTTTAGAAAGAGTCCCGATAATTATTAAATTTTCTCTAAATTCAGTTCCGCTTTCTTCAAGAATCCCCCTTCCAGTTTTCCCAATGCTTCCAGTTGCGTGAGCTTCGTCTATAATTAGCAAGCAATCAAACTCCTCAGATAGCTTTAGAAACTGCCTAATATCAGGCGAATCCCCGTCCATGCTAAATAGGCTCTCAAGAATGATAAGACATCTCCTAGCGCTTTTGCGATTTTTTACTAAACTCTCTCTTAAGCTCTCAGCGCTTAGATGCTCAAATACATAAACCCTCGCCTTTGATAGCCTGCAGCCATCTATGATGCTTGCGTGATTTAGCCTATCGCTAAAGATAATATCCCCCTCTGAAGCCAAGGCTGGTATTACCCCAATATTTGCAAGATAGCCAGAGCCAAAAACTATGCAATCCTCGCCGCCTTTGAAAAGCCTTAGCTCGTCTTCTAATTGCCTATGCGCGCTTGTATATCCGCTAACGAGCGAAGATGCCATCGCCCCAGCAGCGTAGCGAAAGGTCGCCTCCCGAATAGCTCTTAAAACCTCAGGATGCTCTGAAAGCCCAAGGTAATCATTATCACAAAAGACCACCCCCCCATAGATTTTCCTCTCTCTCAAAAGCCCAAGCGACTCAAGCGCTTTAATCTCTTCCTCAATCCAATTCATTGCAAAGCCCAACTATAGCGTCCATAACATCTCTTGCAACCTGTTTGTAAACCTCTGGCTCTTCTAAGCCCTGAAACGACATTGGTTTTCCAATCTTTACGTAAATCCGTGCCTTCGGCACGGGGAATTTACTCCCCCTTGGCAGCACCGCCTCGGTTCCTTTTATGCAAACTGGCAAAACCGGCGCTAAGGACTTAATAGCAAGAAGCCCAACCCCCGGCTTTGGCTCAAGAAAGCCCTTATTAGCCCTTGTTCCTTCTGGAAAGATAGCAATGGCGCAGCCTCCTTTTAAGAGCTCTAAGGCTCTTTGCAAGGCTTTTATATCAGCCCCCCCGCGCCTTATAGGCAAGGCCCCAAGATGCGGCAAGACCTTACCAAAAGCGCCCCTAAAGAGCTCTTCTTTTGCAATAAAAAACACCCTTCTTGGCAAAACGGACGCAATCACTGGCGGGTCAAGATAGCTTCTGTGATTGCTTGCTAAGATAAACGCCCCATTTGGCAAATTCTCAATCCCAATTGCGCTAATTCTGAAGCTTAAACGGAAAGCTGCCCTCACGCTTGGGCAAAGCGGAGCAAGAAAAAGCCTTGCAAAAACACTTATAGGACAAGCGTCGGACAATTTGCGCTCCTAACTATCTGCAAAGATACGCTTCCAAAGCGCTCTCTAACTTCGCGCGAGCGCCTTCCTGCAATCACAAGATGGTAATTTCCAGAATTGATAAACTTTATAAGCCCTTTATAAGGGTCACCTTCTACTAACTTTAGCTTAAACTCTTCGTAAAACATATCTGAAAATAGGGTTTTAGCCTCCTGTGTTTTATCATTTAGGAGTTTTTGGTATTCAACATCTTCCATCTTTTCCTTAAATCTCTCTATGTTAAGTGCATGCACAAGCTCTAACTCAAACCCGAATATCTCTGAAAGGTTTTTGGCAACCTCTACCTGTCTCTTAGACCTCTCGCTAAAGTCAATTGGCACGCAAGCTTTTTCAATAATTAACGGTGAATCTTTGTATATCCAAAACCAAACACCTTCTAAGCTGTCTACTAACCTTTCATATATCGTCTTACCAAAGAGCTTTTTAGAGTATTTTATGATAAATAGCTCAAACCCATCCCTGAGTAAGTCGCTTAAAGTTTCTATATCCCCCTCTTCTAAGTCAACTATAAACCCTTCGCTTTTTAAACTATCAATTAATTCTTCGCAATTAAGCCCAGAGAAAATAGCCCTATCTTTTAAACAATAAAAAAGAGCAGGTCTTTCAAATTTTCTTATCAAAAAAGAAACATAATCACCATAACTCTTATCTTCATCTGCAAAAATCACTAAAAGCTTGGAAATCATTTAGGTATTTGTCTATTAAATATCTCCCTTAGCTCTTCAATAGAGATTATACCAATCTCACCCTCTGACCTGGACCTTAGCGATACTTTGTTAGACTGAGCTTCCTTTTCCCCCACAATTATCATATAGGGAATCTTCTCAATCTGCGCTTGTCTTACCTTTGCGGGCAATCGCTCCGGTCTTTCGTCTATATCTACCCTGAAACCTTCCTTCGAAAGGATTTCTTGAATGTATTTTGCATAATCTAAGTCCCTTTTATTAATAACTGGTAATACCCTTGCTTGAATTGGCGAAAGCCAAAGCGGCAAAGCCCCAGCATAATGCTCTAAAAGTATCCCAGTAAAGCGTTCAATAGAGCCAAATATAGCCCTATGTATCATCAGCGGTCGCTTTCTAACATTCTCGTGGGATATATATTCCATATCAAACCTTTCTGGCAAGTTAAAATCAAACTGAATTGTGGAGCATTGCCACAATCTTCCTATGGCGTCTTTAATCTTTAGGTCAATCTTTGGTCCGTAAAAAGCGCCGCCGCCCTCGTCTATTTTATAATCAAGCCCTAAGCTTTCCAAAGCACCCTTTAGAGCATTTTGAGCAACTTCCCAATGCTCATCCGAGCCTATGGAATCCTCAGGTCTTGTGGATAAAAATAGCTCAATATCTTTAAATCCAAAAACATTTAACATCTCAATTGTAAAAGAGAGCGTCTCTTTAATTACATCGTTTGCTTGCTCTGGCGTGCAAATAATGTGTGCATCATCTTGCGTAAACCCTCTTACTCTAAAAAGCCCATGCAAAGTCCCGGACATTTCGTATCTATAAACAGTTCCGAGCTCTGCAAGCTTTAGCGGGAGCTCTTTGTAGCTTCTGACTTTGCTTTTGTAGATTGCAACATGGAATGGGCAGTTCATTGGCTTTACATAGTATTCCTCGCTTTCGATTTGCATCGAGGCAAACATACTTTGGCTATAGTGCTCTATATGCCCGCTTATTTGCCATAGCCTTGAATTGCCAACATGCGGCGTATAAACTAGCTGATAATTTCTTGCTCTATGCTCTTTCTTCCAAAAGTCTTCTATGATTCCTCTTAAGATTGCCCCCCTTGGCAGCCATATGACAAGCCCAGCCCCCACATCTTCGTCAATTAAAAATAGCTCCATATCCTTGCCTATTGTCCTGTGGTCTCTTCTTTTGACCTCTTCATAAAAATCAAGCCTTGATTTTAGGTCTTCTTCGCTCCAAAAGGCAATCCCGTATATTCTTTGAAGCATCGGTCTTTTGCTATCCCCAAGCCAATAAGCACCAGCTAAGTGAGTTAACTTGAAAGCACCCGCAAAACCAGTCGATGGAAGATGTGGTCCTTTGCATAGGTCTATAAAACCATCTTGTTTATAAACAGAGACTATATTTTCCCCTAATCTTTCGATTAATTCTACCTTATAACTTTCGCCAAGCTCCTGAAATAGCTTTATGGCGCTATCTTTATCAAGCTCTGACCTCTCGATTTTGTAGTCTTTTTGGACTATTTGCTTCATCTTCTCTTCTATAACCCTTAAATCGTCCACAGATAGCTGCTTGTTTTCTATCTCAACATCGTAATAAAACCCATCTTCAGTCGTTGGTCCTATGCCAAGCTTTACATTGCCGTATAGCTCTTTTAGAGCTTGTGCAAGAATGTGCGATAGACTATGCCTCATTATCTCAAGCGCACCTTGAGAGCCTCTCTTTATTGGCTTTATCTCACCTGATTTAAAAACCCCTGTCTGAAGGTCCAAAAGTTCATTGTCAATCTCAACCCCAAGAGCGTCCTCTATGCCAAAGGCTTGCAATATCTCACCTACTTTTGTCCCTTCTTCAAACTCTTTCCATTGCCCTTCAAAGCAAAGGCTCACCATGCTGAAATTATAGCCCCTCGCTTATCTTTATAGAAGCTTAGCCTTAAAAGCACTAATCAGAAGGCTTTTACATAATCCCACGCTTCTACCTGTTTGTTTACGCTCAGAATAAGGAGGTAGTCATTCTATCTCTGGCGGCGGCAGTAAAGCAAAGCAGGCGGACTTTGTCCTTAGCTCAAGTGCCTTTTCTGACAATGGTATTATCCCTAAGAGACATACCTGTTTAGGTGAGAATGTCTCCCCACCGCTTAGCTAGACAGGGGCCCACGAGGGCACTAAGTCTTTTGTCCTCATAATGGAAGATTTAGATGCGCAGCAATCAGCTGGAAAGGTCTATCTCTGCTCGCAGAAATAGGCTTGATGAGAACATCCCAAAGCAATTTACCATCCAGATTGTCATTTAAACAAGCCCATGGCTTTGATAAAGCGAGCGAGCGCGGCAGAGTAGGATATCAAGGTCCATGCCCGCCTGAGGGAAAACTCACACCTACCGCTTTACACTCTATGCGCTAAGCATAGATAAGCTACCTCTAAGCACAAGCACCTCCCCAACTCGTAAGGAGGTAGAAGAAGCAATGGCAGGTAAGGTTTTGGCGCAAACCACCTTGCATGCAAAGTTTGGTAGGTAATAAGAGCTCTCGCTTTTAGCAAGATATCATTGCCAAAAAGATTAGATGACTTGACAAAAATGGGTATATGTTAGATAATATGAAACTTCCATGGAGGCTATAAGATGGCGCTTCGCATAAGGCTTGCAAGATTCGG